>NZ_JBFRLX010000030.1:975-1945 GCF_041470165.1 Vibrio sp. 10N.286.46.A8 | reverse complement strand
AAAACCGGACCTCTCCTCTTTGGTTAAATAACACCCTACTTATTGTTCGATATAAATATGCAATCGATTTCCATAATGAAAATGAGTTGTTTGCCCAATCCTCATCCATTAATTATATAATTTTTAAAGCAAAGATCGGTAAAATCCGCTAATCTTGGTCGCAGTGGCTTAGTTAGTTTGGTATCTGCAGTAAAAATCATGAAAAAAGACGAATTTCAAAAATCCACCGCAAATCTAAAAAAAGCGGTGCCTCTTATGATGAAGAACCGGGTGTCTACTACACCTGCAAATTACGCACTTTGGTACACCTATGTTGACAATGCTATCCCACAGCTGACAAAAGACATGGATGGTATCTTGGAATACTATGGCATTTGTCCTCCAGCCGTTGGTGAGCAGCTTTACAATAATTATGTTGCTAGCAAGTCTGAAACGAATATCAATGACCTCCGCGCCAATTTAGAATTGTTGGTCTCGGAAGTTTCGAATTCGATGAATGACACACTGACCGATACCTCTGCTTTTTCTGAGATGATTGATAAAAGCTTCGAAGATTTAGCCCGCGTTGACAATGAAAGTTTATCGATCGATGAAGTCATGTCTTTAGTTCGTCAGTTAGTTTCTGAATCTCGTCATATTCGTCACTCTACTCAATTTTTAAATTCTCAGTTGAATTCTGCGACATCAGAAATCACTAAGCTAAAGTCTCAGCTAGTCGAAGTGCAGAAAGATGCACTCTTTGACAGCACAACGACACTCTATAACCGTCGCTCTTTCGACCGTGATATAGAAACCTTGTGTGAAGCGAAACAACCTCTGTGTTTAATTCTTCTCGATATCGATCATTTTAAAAACTTCAACGACACTTATGGCCACCTATTTGGCGACATGGTTCTTAAAGGCATTGCGCGCAAATTAAAACAAATGTGCCGTGAAGGGATTTCTGCTTACCGATTTGGTGGTGAAGAGT
>NZ_JBFRLX010000030.1:0-198 GCF_041470165.1 Vibrio sp. 10N.286.46.A8 | reverse complement strand
TTTGGTGGTGAAGAGTTCGCGATAATCGTGCCAAACAAATCATTACGCATTGCACGCCAGCTTGCTGACACCAACCGCCGCTCTCTAGAAAAGCTATCGATTAAAGATCGTCGTAGCGGGCAACAGGTAGGTAGTATCACCGCATCGTTTGGTGTTGCTGAACTTGAACCCGGTGAATCGGCACAATCACTGATCGAA
>NZ_JBFRLX010000029.1:0-363 GCF_041470165.1 Vibrio sp. 10N.286.46.A8 | reverse complement strand
CGTGTCGTCGTTATCAATGATGGTCGCGGTGTTGCTTTCGCCGCCCACGGTTAACGTGAACGTCTCGTTCGCTTCGTCAATCGTGTCCTGAGTCGTCGCCACAGTCGCCGTGAACTTGGTCACGCCCGCGGGAACGGTGATTTGCTTGGTCGCAGGATCGTACGTTACGCCATCGCTGAACGTCACGTTGCTTGGGTCTTTATCAAAGTCCGCCGCTATCGCAGTGCCTTCAGCCAGCGCAAAATCAAACGTCATGTCCGTCGCGCTTGGGTTCGACAAGCTCACCTCAAACACCGCGCCTTCGCCTTCGTCCACTTGCGTGCCTTGCGCGTCGACCGCTGGTTTCACGCCGCTGATGGTTGG
>NZ_JBFRLX010000028.1:0-62181 GCF_041470165.1 Vibrio sp. 10N.286.46.A8 | reverse complement strand
ATATTTAGTTTAATTCACTACTTTTTGTTTATATATGCAAATTTATATGGTGTTTTTTTATGGTGACTTGCAGCTAGCCGAGTGTTTCGTCATTATGCGCGACTATTTTAAAGATTGATTGGCAGCTTCTCGCTGTAACATTCATGTAAGCACAACATAAACTCATAAATATAATTAAGGATTATCTGTGAAACAGAGTCTAAAACTAACAGATATAATGGCATTGGGCTTTATGCTTTTTGCGTTTTTCTTAGGTGCGGGGAACATCATCTTCCCACCTCTAGCTGGCCAATTAGCTGGTGATCACTTTCTTCCAGCGATGTCTGGTTTTCTGCTGACTGCCGTTGGTCTGCCGTTAATCACTATCGTCGCGGTCGCAGTGGCGGGTGGTTCATGGGGTCATCTAACGAAAGATCTTCCTAAGCAAGCAGCAACTATCATGGCTGTACTGATCTTCATCATCATCGGTCCTGCATTTGCTGCACCACGTACCGGTCTTGTTGCTTATGAGATGGCGGTGAAGCCGTTCTTCATTGATGCGACTCAAGTTCATCTAACTCTCTTTTCGATTGCATTTTTTGTGGTAGCGATGTTCTTCTCATGGTCACAAGGTAAGCTTATTGACGTTATTGGCAAGGTACTTACGCCTGCACTATTCGTTGGTTTGGTTGTACTGGCAGTTGCTGTGTTCATTAACCCACAAGGTGATGTCCTTGCGGCTCACGGTGAGTACATCACTCAGCCACTGACCAAAGGTTTCCTTGAAGGCTACAACACCATGGATACTTTTGCTGCTTTGATGTTTGGCATGCTGATTGTTGACGCAATTCGCAGTAAAGGCGTGACTGACCGCGCAGCAACAACTAAGTACCTAATCAGTGCGGGCTGTATTGCCGCTGCGGGTCTAGCATTTGTTTACATCTCTCTGTTCTTCCTGGGCGCAACAAGCGCAACAGTTGCAGCGGGTGCAGATAATGGCGGCGCTATCTTAAGCCTATACGTCCAATCTTTGTTTGGCCCTTCAGGTCAACTCGTGCTTTCTGTGATCGTACTATTGGCTTGTCTAACGACGGCGATTGGCCTTGTATCAGCATGTTCTGATTACTTCAGCTCGCTAACACCTCTGTCTTACAAGACCTGGGTAATCATCAACGGTGTAGCTTGTGCAACCGTAGCGAACGTTGGCCTTTCTCAGTTAATTTCTCTGTCTGTTCCAGTTCTGTTTGCACTTTATCCAGTAGCAATCGCATTGGTCGCACTGGCATTCTTGCGCAGCCGTTTTCCTAATCCAAAAGCGGCTTACCGCGTAGTGGTATTAGTGTCTCTACTGTTTGCTCTTATCGATGGTGCTAAAGTTGCAGGTATAGATGTATCTGCAATGAACATGCTGCCGTTGTTCGAAATCGGTATGGGTTGGTTGCTTCCAACAACTGCCGCAATCATCTGTATGTTCTTCGTTGGTAAATCAACAGAGCAAGAGATGGCTGAAGAGACTGTTTAATCTTCCGTTGAGATGACATTGTCCTTCGACATGAAATAGAAAAGGCCTCATTACTTCGCAGTAATGAGGCCTTTTTGTATTCTGTGATCTTTTAATATTCTGCTACTTCGCTACTTCGCTACTTCGCTACTTCGCTACTTCGCTACTGAGTTACTTAGCTGAGTGTACTTCTGTTTGGTTATAGCTTTTCGCTGTACTCAACCAGTACTTGTTCAACCCAGCTAGCGATACGGTCGTCGCTCAGTTCGTATTGTGAATCTTCATCAAGCGCCAAACCAACGAATTGAGATTGGTCTTCAGTGAGAGCTTTAGACGCTTCGAACTCGTAGCTGTCATCGTTTGGCCAGAAACCGACAAACTCTGCGCCAGCGATTTTCAGCTCATCATGCAATAGACCCATCGCATCTAAGAACCACTCGCCGTAGCCTTCTTGGTCACCTAAACCAAACAGTGCTACAACCTTGCCTTTCATTGGCGTGGTTGCAATGTCTTCCCACAGTTCATTCCAATCTTCTTGGATTTCACCGAAGTCCCAAGTTGAGATGCCGAGCAGTAAAAGATCGTAGTCCGCCATCAATGAAAGAGGGGTTTCTTTCACGTTATGGATATCAACTAGGTCTTCACCAATAATGCCGCGAATTTTCTCTGCTGCCATTTCGGTGTAGCAGGTGGTTGAGCCGTAAAATAATCCAATTTTCATAGCAAACGTTCAATTTTAATTTCAGATGGCGAATTCTAACCATAAATCGACTTCGATTGCAGCGATTATCCGCTCAAGTCGTAATTTTTATGGCATTCATATTTGCTCTGGCATACTCTCAAAACAGTTTCCAATATTGTGAGTAACACTATGCAGTCGCCTCAAGGGCAGAGCGCAGACCACGGTCTAGTAGAACAGTTTTTAGATGCTATGTGGATGGAGCGAGGATTATCGGAGAATACGCTTGTCTCGTACCGTACCGACCTGTCTAAGCTTCTAACGTGGATGGAAAAGAACAATTACCGCCTCGATTTTATTAGTCTTTCAGGACTACAGGATTATCAAGGTTGGTTAGCCGATGCTGACTTTAAGCAGACTTCCCGTGCTCGTATGTTGTCGGCCATTCGTCGCTTGTTTCAATATCTACACCGCGAGAAAGTAAGAGCCGACGATCCTAGTGCGCTGTTGATCAGTCCAAAACTGCCGAAGCGCTTGCCAAAAGATTTGAGTGAAGAGCAAGTGGATTCGCTGCTTGAAGCGCCAGATCCAAACGATCCAATCGAGCTTCGCGATAAAGCGATGCTTGAGTTACTCTATGCAACTGGACTTCGTGTGACTGAGCTCGTTAGCCTGACCATGGAAAACATCAGCCTAAGGCAAGGTGTGGTGCGTGTGATCGGTAAGGGCGGTAAAGAGCGCTTGGTGCCAATGGGCGAAAACGCCGTCGATTGGATAGAAACTTTTATTGAACAAGGTCGCCCACAACTGCTCGGTGATAACAGCTCGGATGTGGTTTTTCCGAGTAAACGCGCTAAGCAAATGACTCGTCAAACGTTCTGGTATCGCATTAAGCATTATTCGGTTATCGCTGGTATCGACACGGAATTATTGTCTCCACACGTATTGAGACATGCTTTTGCCACTCATTTACTGAACTATGGCGCCGATCTCAGGGTCGTACAGATGTTGCTTGGACATAGTGACTTATCGACCACCCAAATTTATACTCACGTGGCGACTGAAAGGCTGAAGCAAATTCACGCTCAGCATCACCCACGTGCTTAAATCCATTTATTTTTAAGGTGAACCTAATGAGCGTATTACGCCGTCTTCCTCTACTAGCGCTTCCTCTCATGATTACTGCATGTAATGCATCAGAGGCGAAAGTAGAAACAACATCAACAGCCGTAGAAGCTGCTCCAGCTCAAGCTATTGATGCAGCTGCGTTAACTAAGCGTTTTGAAAAAATCGGTATTAAGGTCGATAAGATTGTTCCTTCGGATATCGATGGTCTTTTAGAAGTTCAAACCAACAGCGGCATTATCTTTTCTTCTCCAGAGGGCGATCACTTTCTAGCCGGTACACTTTACTCTTTGGATGACAACGGTAAGTTCAGTGACGTACTGGCCGAGCGTCAAGCTCCGCTTAATGCTGAAAAAGTCGCAGCGATGTCGGATACGGTTATCGAATACAAAGCAGATAACGAAAAGTACGTTGTGACAGTATTTACTGACATTACGTGTGGCTACTGTGTTCGTCTGCACAGCCAAATGCAAGGCTACAACGATCTGGGTATCACCGTTCGTTACATGGCTTACCCACGCCAAGGTGCGACAGGACAAGTTGCCGATCAAATGGCTGCAATCTGGGCGTCTGACGATCCAAAAACAGCTATGCATGATGCTAAAGTCAATCGTCAAATGCCAGCGTCTGGTAAAGACCTAGCAGAGCAAAAGCAGATCATTGCGAAACAATACCAACTCGGTCGTGAGCTTGGCATCAATGGCACTCCGGCTATCGTGCTAGCAAGTGGTGAGTTGGTGAGTGGTTACTTACCTCCGGCGCAACTTATTCAGCGTTTAGAGCAGTAATCTTCATTTTTTTATTACCTATTATTCCCCCCTGTTTTTGATTTAAGGAGTGGCCTGATTGATATCAGGCCCATTTTTATATGATAGAGATCCAACGCCGTCCTGAGGTCGACACTTCAGTCTTACCTGCTCACTTACCTGACTTGTTAAAGCGCATTTATGTGAGTCGCGGAATCGACAGTGCTGACCAGCTAGAGACAGCTGCGAAAGGTTTGCACTCTTATCAAAAACTGGGCGGCATTGATGCTGCGGTTGAATTGTTGTTCAAAGCCATTCAGCAGCAAAAGCGCATTATCATTGTTGGTGACTTTGATGCCGATGGCGCAACCAGTTCGGCGTTGTCTGTGCTTGCTCTGCGAATGTTGGGCAGCTCGAATGTTGATTATCTGGTCCCCAACCGTTTTGAAGATGGTTATGGCTTGAGCCCTGAGGTTGTCGAACAGGCGATCGAACTTGGTGCTGAAGTGATCATGACAGTCGACAACGGTGTATCTTCAATTGACGGTGTTCGCTTTGCTAAAGAGAAAGGCCTTGATGTACTGGTTACTGATCATCACTTGCCTGGTTCTGAATTACCGATTGCAGATGCAATGGTCAATCCCAACCTAGAAAGCTGCGCATTTCCTTCAAAAGCGCTAGCCGGTGTGGGTGTCGCCTTTTACCTGATGATGGCATTGTGTGTTCATATGCGTAAGTTGGGCTGGTTTGCTCAACACGGCATGACAGAACCCAAGTTGATGGAACTGATTGACCTAGTGGCTCTGGGTACTGTTGCGGATGTGGTACCACTTGATGAAAACAACCGAATCTTGGTCCACCAAGGGCTACAACGCATTCGTGCGGGTAAAGCTCGTCCGGGTATTCAAGCCTTGATTGAAATTGCTAAGCGAGATGCTAAGCGTTTAGTTGCCTCCGATTTTGGTTTTGCGCTTGGTCCACGTATCAATGCGGCTGGCCGATTGGATGACATGTCTTTTGGTGTTGAGCTGCTAATGAGTAATAACATCCATGCCGCGCGTCGAATGGCCAGCGAGTTAGATGGCTTGAACCAAACACGTAAAGAGATCGAAGAGGGCATGAAACAAGAAGCGATGGCTTTTTGTGAGCGCCTTGAATTTGGTAAAGACGATTTGCCTTCTGGTTTGGCTCTGTTTCAACGTGATTGGCATCAAGGCGTAATTGGTATTCTAGCTTCGCGTATCAAAGACAAATATCACCGCCCAGTGATCGCATTTGCTGATGGTGGTGAAGGTAGCATTAAAGGTTCATGTCGTTCGATTCCAGGTTTGCACATGCGCGATGCGCTAGACAGAATCGACACTCAAAACCCTGGCCTGATCTTGAAGTTTGGTGGTCACGCAATGGCAGCCGGCTTAACCATTATGGAAAAAGACTTCGAGCGATTCAGCAAGATGTTTGATGACGTTGTGCGTAAAGAACTCGGTGAGACGGCGCTGAAGGGTATTATCTTGTCTGATGGTGAGCTGTTACCTGAAGAGTTCTCAATGCACACCGCTGAGACGTTGCGTTCAGGTGGTCCGTGGGGACAAGCTTTCCCTGAGCCCATCTTTGATGGTGAGTTTAAAGTTCTGCATCAAAAATTAGTGGGTGAAAAGCACTTAAAGTTAATGCTTGAGCCATTGTATAAAGGCCACCCGACCAATGTGATGATTGATGGTATTGCCTTTAATGTTGACCTACGTCGCTGGCCTGATGCCTCAGTGAAAACGGTACATCTTGCGTTTAAGCTTGATATTAACGAGTTTCGTGGCAATCAATCGTTGCAGTTGATGATTGATCATATCGAAGCGAAATAGTTGAAGCCAAATAGCGTTATCGTTCACTGAATGAGGTTCATCATTTAGTGCCAAATCCAACAAGCTCTGTTCAAAAACAGGGCTTGTTTCCCTTCCTTTCCTTACAAATTTTGCGTGTTTTTTCTGCCCGTCAATTTTATATCCGATTAAGTTATTGAATCTTGGTGCACCACTCTAAAAAATTCTGTATCTCCGTCACACTTTTGAGTACAATTCTCCGGTTAAATTCTACTCATAAATGATGAGCTAAAATGTTTGAAATCAATCCTATAAAAAACCGTCTGCAGGATGTGTCTGAGCGCACAAATATCCTGAGGGGGTATCTTTGACTATGACGCAAAGAAAGAGCGTCTAGAAGAAGTAAACGCAGAATTAGAACAACCGGATGTATGGAACGAACCTGAGCGTGCTCAAGCGCTAGGAAAAGAGCGTTCAGCATTGGAAGCGGTAGTAGAAACGATCGACCAACTTGACCAAGGTGTTGAGGATGTTGATGGCCTACTAGAGCTTGCGGTTGAAGAAGAAGATCAAGAAACGTTCGATGAAATTGAGCCAGAATTGGCCGAGCTTGAAGCTAAGTTAGAGAAGCTGGAATTCCGTCGTATGTTCTCTGGTGATCACGACGCATCAGATTGCTACATCGATTTACAGTCAGGTTCGGGCGGTACAGAAGCTCAAGACTGGACTTCAATGATGTTGCGTATGTACTTGCGTTGGGCAGATTCGAAAGGCTTCAAGACTGAAGTTATCGAAGTGTCTGATGGCGATGTTGCTGGCCTTAAAGGCGCAACGGTACGTATCTCTGGTGAGTACGCTTACGGTTGGTTACGCACAGAGACTGGTGTTCACCGTCTAGTTCGTAAGTCACCATTTGATTCAAGTGGTCGTCGTCATACTTCATTTGCTTCTGCGTTTATCTATCCTGAGATTGATGACAACATTACGATCGACATTAATCCTTCTGACCTACGTATTGACGTATACCGTGCCTCTGGCGCTGGTGGTCAGCACGTAAACACCACGGAATCGGCGGTACGTATTACTCACGTTCCAACTAACACCGTGGTTCAGTGTCAGAATGACCGTTCGCAGCATAAGAACAAAGATCAAGCGATGAAGCAGCTACGTGCTAAGCTTTTTGAACTTGAGATTCAAAAGCAAAATGCTGAAAAACAAGCGAGCGAAGAAACGAAATCAGACATCGGTTGGGGCAGTCAGATCCGCTCTTACGTGCTGGATGATTCACGTATCAAAGATTTACGCACCGGCATCGAAAACCGTAATACTCAAGCGGTTCTTGACGGT
This sequence comes from Vibrio sp. 10N.286.46.A8, assembly GCF_041470165.1. Lineage (NCBI taxonomy): Bacteria > Pseudomonadati > Pseudomonadota > Gammaproteobacteria > Vibrionales > Vibrionaceae > Vibrio > Vibrio sp. 10N.286.46.A8. Next base: position 54,987 of record NZ_JBFRLX010000028.1, on the reverse strand, counting down.
GACTTAGACAAGTTTATTGAAGCTAGCCTGAAATCAGGTCTGTAAGCTTTATCAACTATTAAGCTTTACCAATAATATTGGTAAAAATGCCTATATTTTCAAAAATATAGCTGTCCAAATTATAAAAGCAGGGTACATCTCAAATGACTGATGCTGTTCAAAACGAAAATGCACAAGAAGCTTCTTCACCTGAAGAGAACAAACTAATCGCTGAGCGCCGTAGCAAGCTGGATCATATCCGCCAAAACTGCAAAGCGAACGGTCACCCAAATGATTTCCGTCGTGAGCACCTAGCTGGCGATCTTCAAGCGGAATTCGGTGAGAAGACTAAGGAAGAGCTAGAAGAGCTTAACCACATCGTTGCGATCGCAGGTCGTATTATGGCGAAGCGTGGTCCATTCCTTGCGATTCAAGAAACTTCTGGTCGTATCCAAGCGTACGCAGCGAAAGACGTACAAAAAGTACTGAAAGAGAAGTACCAAGGCCTAGATATCGGTGACATCATCGGTGTTAAAGGTGCGCTTCACAAGTCTGGTAAAGGTGACCTTTACGTGAACATGGAAGAGTTTGAATTGCTAACCAAAGCACTTCGTCCTCTGCCAGAGAAGTTCCACGGTCTAACTGACCAAGAGATGCGCTACCGTCAGCGTTACGTTGATCTAATCGTGAACGAAGACTCTCGTAACACATTCATCGTGCGTTCTAAGCTTGTGTCTTCAATCCGTAACTTCATGAGCTCAAAAGGCTACCTAGAAGTTGAAACGCCAATGATGCACGTGATCCCAGGCGGTGCAACAGCACGTCCATTCATCACTCATCACAACGCATTAGACATCGACATGTACCTACGTGTTGCACCTGAGCTTTACCTTAAGCGTTTAGTAGTTGGTGGTTTTGACCGTGTATTCGAGATCAACCGTAACTTCCGTAACGAAGGTCTTTCTCCTCGTCATAACCCAGAGTTCACAATGATGGAATTCTACCAAGCGTACTCTGACTACAAAGATCTAATGGATCTAACGGAAGAGATGCTAAGCACAGCGGCGATGGACGTTCTTGGTTCTACTTCTATGCCTTACGGCGACGAAACGGTTGAGTTCGGTGGCACTTACGCTCGCATGAGCATGTTCGATGCAATCAAACACTACACACCTGAAAATGCAAACATTCAAGCTCTGACTGAAGACGATCTTCAGAACAGAGAATTGATGGTTAAAATTGCAGAAGAAGTGGGTCTTTACGTTGAGAAGTTTTGGACATGTGGTCAGCTTCTTGAAGAGATCTTTGGTGAAACGGCTGAGCCTCAGCTAATTCAACCAACGTTCATCACGGGTTACCCAGCGGACATCTCTCCACTGGCTCGTCGTAGCGACAGCAACCCATTCTTCACAGACCGCTTTGAGTTCTTCATCGGTGGCCGTGAAGTAGCGAACGGTTTCTCTGAGCTTAACGATGCACAAGACCAAGACGAGCGTTTCAAAGCACAAGTTAACGCAAAAGACGCGGGTGATGACGAAGCTATGTACTACGATGCGGACTACATTACTGCACTAGAGCACGGCTTACCGCCAACAGCGGGTCAAGGTATTGGTATCGATCGTCTAGCGATGCTATTTACTAACACGCACACAATCCGTGACGTGATCTTGTTCCCGGCAATGCGCCCACAAGCGTAATTTTCGCTTATGGGGTGTTACTGCCCGTGTAATTTAAAAGCCACCTTCGGGTGGCTTTTTCGGTTTTTAGCGTCAAAACCTAGCTCGTACCGCACTCTTGATTCGAAAAATGATTATTTATGACATAGTCTTACCATTGAGACAAAAAATCTAAGATAGTCTCATTACTATACGTATCGGATCTGAATACGATCTTGCGGCAACTTTGTACCCGTATGATTCGTTTAACTCGTGTTAGCCTGATTGAAAAAAATAAAAACAGAATAAGGAAGAAGGATGGGAACTCAATTTAAGATGGATTCCTTACCAGGTTCTCTTATCGTCGTTGGTGGTGCGTACGAACCCTGGTTATCAGTGTTAGAACAAGTGGGTTGGCAATGTACCCAGTGTGCAGATTTACGAAAAGCCGATGCCTTAATTACTGATATTGGCCCCTGCATTGGCATTGTGGATCTTAGTCATGATGAGTTTAGCCTTAATGGTATCGCTAACCTCGTGAGCAACAACAAGCAAGTTCGATGGCTTGCTTTTATCCGTGAATCGCAATTGAGCTCAGATACAATCTGCCAATTTATCGTTAACTTCTGTATCGACTTTTTCACGGCACCAATCCCTGATGCTCAGCTATTGAGTACCATTGGTCATCAACTGGGTATGCTCAAACTTGAGCAGAAAGTATGGCCAAACTACGGTATTAACAACAATATGGGTTTGCTTGGCGACTCTGTGGCTGTGAAGCGTTTGAGAGACCAAGTAAAGCGAATTGGCCCCACAGATGTCAGTATTTTGATTTACGGTGAGAGTGGGACAGGAAAAGAGACAATTGCACGTTCCATTCATCAAAATTCATCGCGAGCTCAGAAACCATTTTTAACTGTGAATTGCCGTGCTCTATCTGAAATGAGGATAGAGACTGAGATGTTTGGTATTTCAGCCCCAGCAACGGCAGCGCCTTGTATGTTGGAAGAAGCCGATGGCGGAACCCTCTTACTCAACGATGTCCTAGCGATGCCTCGTAATCAACAATTGAACCTTTTACGCTTTTTACAAGAAGGGAAAATTGAAACCACGAAGGGAGCTAAGTCGGTTGATGTTCGCATTTTGGCTGCTAACTCTTCTGATATTGAAAAGGCATTGATCGAGGGCGACTTCAATGAAGAGCTTTATCATTACATCAATGTTCTGCGTATTCATGTTCCTAGCTTAAAAGAACGTGTGAGTGATATTTCAGTGCTAGCGAATCATTTTCTGCGTGAGTACTCAAAAGAGTTTAATGCGCAAGCGAAGAGCTTCTCAGACGATGCTATCCGCTCGATGAGTCGCTACCATTGGCCTGGCAACGTTCGTGAATTGATGAATCAGATTAAGCGTGTTGTGTTGATGTCTGATGCTGTCATCATTGAGGATCATCAACTGGATTTACCAAAACAGAATGATGAACGCCGCAGTCTGAAAAGTATACGTGAACGTTCAGAGCGAGATGCTTTACTCATTGTGTTGGAATCTTATGGTGGTCAAGTGTCTTTGGCCGCTAAGGAGCTTGGAGTTTCACGCGCAACTATGTACCGCTTACTCAATAAACATGGTCTTATATCTGAGGGCGTTGTTTAGAACGTTCTATTCATTGACTCTATCCGGTGAGTGAAAATTCAAGGGCCACGTATCATACGTGGCTTTTTTGTTTCTGAAGGATAGTCCGCTGTTCTATAGAGAGAGCCCTAAGATAGATATGCTGTGATTTTATATAATCATAGTGAATATGTTATATGTAAATGAATATGCAACTGATATTTCAGGCGAATGCATTGTTTTAAAAATGTTAACCAATTATCGGTTGAATAATATACTCACTTGGTTAGACTTTAACCGTGAAAGCAACGATTTAACAAAGACTTGTCTGCTTTTACGACCCCATTTCTTTTTGGATTTTTTAGTTAGCTTGGAGGCGCAAATGAAACATTTCGATTTTATACAGCATATTTGCGCGTCGTTTGATCCGTGTACTGACATGGTGACTGATATGTCACACACATCAGCCATGGCCGATCGAAACACCCAAGATAAACCTAACTAATAGATCCGTACCCTTATTTGGCTGCGGAAAAATAGCAGCTAAGTGAGAAGCCCTCATACTATCTAGAACGCTATTTTTCCTCAGTTTATTCCACAACTGGAGAGTTATTATGCGTCACTCAGTATATTTAAAACTAGCAACAGTTCTTATCCGTGCAGACCTTCGTCGTGAAGAGCGTGAATGGCAACGAAAAGTTCGTCGTAGTTCATATGATCTACCATGGAACAACACCCATTTATTGAGAGATATTGGCCTTGAAGCCGATGGTCGACCAATTGGTCTTTCTGAGCCTGAAGTTGTCACGATTGAGCGCCGAGTTCGTCATCTTCGTCGAGTCTTAAGCGCGCGAATACCGACGTAATCTTGTGGGGTGATAGCGCCTTTCACCCCACAAGATAAACATCAGCGATAGTTATGGCGTCGAAAATGCAAATTTTTGAACTAGAACTGGCCAAAAAAGAGAAGCTCTTGCTTCTCTTTTTTTGCTTTTTTAAGTCGTTATCTAGTAAAGGTAAATAGTTCGGCTAAGCTTTACAGAGCAAGGGAGGCTGACTATGCAGAAGCATCAATTAGACATGTGGTTACATGGAGAGCACAAAGACTCTTATCAGACACCGAAAGTGTACGTTATTGGTTGCTCTGATATCTCTGAATATTTGCTGGCGGTGGAGTACAAACACAAGCTAGAACCGGTAAAGCAAGACGGCGAGCCGCTTCACTTTGGATCCTTGGATCAAGTGAAAGAGGAATTACTCCGGCTCGGCTTTGAAAAGGCCTACCTTCGCTTGCACAACGCGTATGATGAGTTTGGTAATGAACCCAACCAAAGCTACTGCGATATTGAACTGGCGCTCAAACCTCATTAGAGAGTATTCTTAACGAGCGTTGTAGTGAGAAATTACTTCTAAATTGAGACGGTTTATAACGTACTGATCTTTTAGCCTATCTATGCTAGATAAAACCTCTATGCGTAATGGCTTTCTATGCGTAATGGGTTGTCAGCAATCTGTGGGTGAATTGAGTTCGTAGATAGAAACCACGAGGTTTGGTCTTTATTGGTTTTCCACTTGCACCGTAAGCTTCTGTTAACACTCGACTGTTGGCGGCTTTTGGTCGCAAATGCAGTGCTTCGCCGTGTCTTGCTGTTATCTGTTCAACATTACCTAACACGATCAGCTCCATGAGCTCTTCCCAATCCCTTTTTAAGATCTCGTCTTCCGCTTGGGTTGGTGTCCACAATAAAGGGGATCCTACATGCCTTTCTGCCAGTGGGATCTCTCTTTCTCCCTCTACCGGGATCCACAACACTTTAGACAGCTTGTTTCGAACGTGACTGGTTTCCCACGTTATGCCTTGCACGCCCATCAATGGCGCGACACAAACAAAGGTGGTTTCGAGTGGCTTCCCTGAATAACCAATCGGGATACTTTTTAGCTCGATCCCGAGCTTGGCAAAATCTTGTTCTGGTTTACTGCCAGCTGGCGCCCCCAAGTGCCATTCCAATAGTTGTCCAACCCAGCCTTTATCTCGCTTTAGGTCGTTTGGTACAACCATATTGGCTTCATCGGCGAGCTCTTTGAAGGTCATTCCTGCAATAGCATATGCTCTGTCTAACAGCTCTTGTTGTGTTTGTGGTTCTGGTTTCATAATAAAAGGCATGATCAAAAAAATGATTTTACCAGAAGTTATCACCATATGACGACTGGTTAAGAAATGATCGCCTTGCTAGAAAAGGGATCAAACTCATGGTTATCCACAGGACATGAAGGTAATTAATTGAAATATTAATTTAGTGGATAAATAAACAGGAGTTTGCAGGGGATAAAATGCTTGCTAAATAGGGCTTGAAATGAATCTTTCACTTACTAGTGTGGATAAACATCGGAGTGGTTGATCTTTAACCATGGGTGATTTTTAAAAGATCTTTTTATTTTTTCATGTTTTTAAAATTGATGGATTTGTTTTAATTTATTGATTTTTAATTGTTTTTATTGTCGGTTGGTGGTTTTTTGTTTTTGGTTCTGATAAATCTATGGATTAAAAAAAACGATTGCGGGTAATTCTTCACATAGTTATTCACAGAAAAGGTGAATAAATGTGGTCTATGTCTCACTCTTGTGTGGGTAACTAAGATTTGAGCAAAACTTATCCATATTCGTAGTTATTATTCATAAATATAGCGCTTGTCACGTCACTAAGTTTGCTCCGATTGGGGATATGTGGAAAAATCAGTGTAATTAAAAATTTAGATAGAGGTTGGCCAGTGATAGATGGCGATGGTTACCGATTAAATGTTGGTATTGTAATCTGTAACAACCATGGTCAGGTCTTCTGGGCTAAACGATACGGGCAACATTCATGGCAATTCCCTCAAGGGGGAATAGATGAAGGTGAAACTCCGGAACAGGCAATGTACCGCGAGTTGTATGAAGAGGTTGGCCTTACTAAAAAGGATGTAAAGATCGTCGCGACAAGTCGTCATTGGTTACGCTATAAGCTGCCCAAACGACTGGTTCGGTGGGATTCTAAACCTGTCTGTATTGGACAAAAACAGAAGTGGTTTCTTTTACGCTTAGATTGCGATGAATCGCATATCAATATGCAGCGTGGAAGCACACCTGAGTTTGATGGTTGGCGTTGGGTGAGTTACTGGTACCCAGTTCGACAAGTTGTATCTTTCAAGCGAGATGTTTACCGTCGAGCGATGAAAGAATTCGCATCTTTAGCAATGCCGTTTAAAGAGCGAAAAACAAAAGGAAAGCGCAAATTGCGTAGAGGTTAAGCATGCTCAGCCAACTAAGGGAAATAGTTGAACACGTATCAAGAGTTGAAGATGTGTCGACGGCTCTTGATATTTTGGTTAAAGAGACATGCAGCGCGATGCAGACGGAATGTTGCACCGTGTATTTGGCAAATAATGATATGCAGCGTCTTGAGTTGATGGCAACTCAAGGCCTGATCTTCAAAGGCAATAGTATTCACATTGGTTTTGACGAAGGTTTGGTTGGCCTTGTTAAAAGAAGTGCTGAACCGATCAACCTTGCACAAGCGTCTGCTCACCCTGCTTATAAGTTTTTTCCCGAGCTTGGAGAAAAGGTTTATCACTCTTTTCTCGGCACTCCGATTATCTATCGCAAGCAAGTGCTTGGCGTATTGGTCATTCAACAGAAGTCCCCCCGTTTATTCAGTGAGATGGAAGAATCCTTCCTTGTTACACTCTCAGCACAACTTGCGGTTATTGTGGCGCATGCCCAAACTCAAGGCCATTGGCTGTTAGAGCAACAGAAGCTACCTGCGACCAAAGGTATTGCAGCTTCATCGGGTGTGGCGATTGGTGACTTATGGTGGGACAACACTCAGCCTGAACTCACCGATGTTTACCCTGCTTCGACGCTCAATGTTGAAAGGGAGCATGAGCTGTTGGCAGTCGCTGTCGAAAATGCTCTCAATGATTTTAAGCGAATGCGAAAGCGTTTAGATAGTGAAATCAATAAAGACGCGTTGGCGATCTTTGATCTGTTTACTCACTTACTCAACGATCCCATGTTACGTAAGGATCTCAAGAGTCAAATTCAGAAAGGCGACAAAGCCGATTGGGCATTGAGACAGGTTGTTGAGAGTTACTCTAACCGTTTTGCTCGTATGTCAGATGTGTACCTTCGGGAGAGAGCGCAAGACGTCCGAGAGCTTGGTCAAAGACTGCTCTATTTCCTCCACAATTCTGAACATGAACTTCGCACGTTAGATAAACCGATTATTTTGGTGGTTCGTGAGTTAACGGCCTCTGTATTAGCGTCTATTCCTAAAGAAAAACTATTAGCGGTTATTTCCTTGGAAGGGGCGGCGAACTCGCACGCAGCGATTTTATCTCGAGCTTTGGGTATTCCTTCTGTTATGGGAGTTAACCTTAATCTTTCGCAAGCTAATGGTAAGCAAGCGATTGTTGACGGGTATAGCGGCGAGATCTTTATTGAGCCGACTAAAAACCTGCTCAAAGAGTATCGGGGGCTGATTCTAGAAGAGAGTGAGCTCTCCTCTATGGTCAATCGAGAACTGTACTTACCGGCAAAAACGAAAGACGACAAGCAAGTCGAGATTCTGCTTAATGCGGGCTTGAGTGCAGACACTAACATCGCTATCAACCAAGGGGTTGATGGGGTTGGTCTGTATCGAACCGAAATTTCTTTCTTGTTGCAGCAAAGGTTTCCGTCAGAGGACGAACAATTCAAACAGTATCGTTCTGTGCTTGCGAGTTACCCTGAGAAGCAAGTGGTGATGCGAACCTTGGATATTGGTGGAGATAAGGCGTTACCTTACTTCCCAATAGAAGAAGATAATCCATTCCTTGGTTGGCGTGGTATTCGTTTTACCCTTGATCACCCCGACATCTTTATTATTCAGTTACGTGCGATGCTACGTGCGAGCTGTGAAAGCCATAACTTGAGTATCTTGCTGCCGATGATTTCTGGTGCGCAGGAGCTGGATGACGCGTTCCAACTGATTGAACAAGCGTATGACGAAGTGCATGAGCTTGATAACCGAGTGCGTATGCCGCGTATCGGTATCATGATTGAAGTGCCATCCATGCTTTACCTTCTTCCGCTTATTGCGGATAAAGTTGATTTCGTTTCGGTGGGCACCAATGACTTAACTCAATATTTATTGGCGGTTGACCGGAACAATTCCCGTGTCTCTGATGTCTATGAATCCATGCACCCTGCAGTGATCATGGCATTGAAACATATCCATGATACTTGTAAGCAATATCAATTGCCGGTGTGTATATGTGGAGAGCTTGCGGGTGATCCAATGGGTGCATTGCTCTTGATTGGGTTAGGGTATGAGACGTTAAGTATGAACACCTCAAATGTCGCAAGGACTAAGTATTTGATTCGTCAATCTAAGCTTAGTGAACTGCAAGATTTGGCAAATGAGGCGCTATCAAAACCGTATGGAAGTGACATCTATAGTATGATGCTCAACTATTTCGAAGAGCGTGAATTTACAGGCTTCATTCGAGCGGGTAAAAAATAGGATTTAACGTGTCATATGAACTGACAGGCTTGCTAGCAGGCCTTGGTGCTATTGTTGGTGTTTTAGCTGGCTTGCTAGGCATTGGTGGTGGTTTGCTGGTGGTTCCTGCTTTACTCTTTTTGCTTCCTAAAGCGGGTATCCCTCAAGAGTTTGCGATGCAAATGGCATTGGCTACCTCGTTATCAACCATCATCGTTACGTCGGGATCGTCTGCGATTAACCATTTAAAATTGGGTAACGTAGAGATATTTGTCGTTAAATGGTTGATGCCCGGAGTGGTGGTCGGTGGCTTCCTAGGTTCTTTCGTGGCCGATGTGATTCCAGCTCAATACTTACCAAAAGTCTTTGGTGTGATTGTCTTGGTATTGGCGTTGCAAATGCTGTTGTCTATTCGCTCTAAGAGCCAAAAGTCGATGCCGGGTACAGCTAAAACCGTGTTGTGTGGTGGCGGTATTGGTTTGGTATCAAGTTTAGCGGGCATTGGCGGTGGGTCTTTGTCGGTACCTTTCCTCAACCATCACGGTGTGGAAATGCGTAAAGCCGTCGGCTCATCTTCGGTATGCGGTTGTGTTATCGCGATTTCGGGAATGCTAGGTTTCATTTGGCATGGATCTTCTGTCGATGATCTTCCTGCGTATAGCTTAGGTTATGTTTATCTGCCGGCTTTGATTGCGATATCTTGTACCTCAGTGTTGACCACTCGAGTGGGTGCGAAACTGGCCACTCAATTGCCAACCCCCGTGCTGAAGAAGTTCTTTGCGGTATTTTTAATGTTTATAGCAGCCACTATGCTGCTGTAGTGTCTTTTCTGTTAGCTGTTGAGTTAACCGTTATTCAATTTTAGATAGAGAGCCAAGTATGTCTCAGGGTTTTATCGAATTCCCAAATATCGATCCTGTTCTTATTGAACTAGGACCAATCTCAGTTCGTTGGTACGGCCTAATGTACCTTGTCGGCTTTATGTTTGCTCTTTGGTTAGCAAATCGCCGAGCTGATCAACCCGGTAGTGGTTGGACTCGAGAGCAAGTATCAGACCTACTGTTTGCTGGCTTTCTAGGTGTGGTGCTTGGTGGTCGTATTGGCTACGTACTTTTCTACAACTTTGGCCTTTTCATTGATGATCCACTCTACCTATTTAAGGTATGGACTGGCGGTATGTCTTTCCACGGTGGTTTGCTTGGTGTGATCACCGCGATGCTTTGGTATGCCAAAAAGAACGGTCGAACCTTTTTTGGTGTCGCTGACATGATTGCACCATTGGTTCCATTTGGTTTAGGTATGGGCCGCATGGGCAACTTCATGAACAGTGAGCTATGGGGTCGTGTGACTGATGTGCCATGGGCGATTGTATTCCCTAACGGTGGTCCACTCCCTCGTCACCCATCTCAGCTTTATGAAATGGCGCTTGAAGGTATTGTACTGTTCTTCATCTTGAACTGGTTCATCAAAAAGCCGCGTCCTCTTGGTTCTGTATCAGGGTTATTCCTAGCAGGATATGGTACATTTCGCTTCCTAGTTGAATACGTACGTGAACCTGATGCTCAGCTAGGTTTGTTCGGTGGATTTATCTCTATGGGACAAATTTTGTCACTGCCAATGGTTATCATCGGTGTGCTGATGATGGTTTGGGCATACAAGCGTGGTCACTACAAAGATGAATTACCACAACAAACGAAGTAAGGAATTGGTGTGAAACAGTATTTAGATCTCTGTCAGCGTATCGTTAATGACGGTACTTGGATTGAAAATGAACGCACAGGCAAGCGCTGCCTAACCGTAATCAATGCTGACCTTGAATATGATGTAGGTAATAACCAATTCCCACTGGTAACAACACGTAAAAGTTTTTGGAAAGCCGCAGTTGCTGAGCTGCTTGGCTATATCCGTGGTTACGACAATGCTGAAGATTTTCGTAAGCTAGGGACTAAAACTTGGGATGCGAATTCTAACCTGAATGAAGCATGGCTAAATAACCCTTACCGCAAGGGTGAAGACGACATGGGCCGTGTTTATGGCGTTCAAGGACGTGCATGGGCAAAACCTGATGGCGGTCATATCGACCAACTGAAGAAGATTGTTGATGATCTAACGAACGGCATTGATGACCGCGGCGAGATCTTAAACTTCTATAACCCAGGTGAGTTCCACATGGGTTGTTTACGTCCGTGTATGTACAGCCACCACTTCTCTCTACTTGGTGACACTTTGTACCTAAACAGTACTCAGCGCTCTTGTGATGTTCCATTAGGCCTGAACTTCAACATGGTTCAAGTGTATGTGTTCCTAGCAATCATGGCGCAAATTACTGGTAAGAAAGCGGGTGTGGCTTACCACAAGCTGGTTAATGCTCATATCTACGAAGATCAACTCGCACCTATGCGTGATATCCAGTTGAAGCGTGAGCCTTTAGCGGGGCCAACATTCCATATCAATCCTGAGATTAAGTCTTTAGAAGATTTGGAAACGTGGGTGACGATGGATGACTTCTGGGTTGAAGGCTACGAATGCCACGAAGCGATTAAGTACCCATTCTCGGTTTAATCTAATCTGCTTTGTTTGACTGACTGACTGATTGATCGAAAGGCTGCCTCTGCGCAGCCTTTTTTATTTCTGATGCTTGGCTTGCTTACTATTCGTAAAACCAATAATCTTGAGTGGTCTTTTCTAACCACAGAACTACTATGACTCGCTCGCATTGCTTTGTATTGCAACACGACTTTCCTATTTCTTTCTACCCTGATAAAAACCAGTTGGTGATTGATAGTGAAGAGATTCATTTAGAGCCACTACAAGCAAGGCTGCTCAGCTATTTCATCGACAAGCGCGGGCAAGTGGTTAGTACGCAGCAGATAGCTGCTGATGTCTGGCAACGAACTCAAGTGTCTGACAACTTGGTCAGACAGGTCATCAGTTTACTGCGCAGTCAGCTTCAGGATAAAGTACGTCCGTATCGCATCATTCAGACCATTCCTAAGCAAGGTTATCTGTTCGATATTGAGATAATTCAGCCTAGCGTTGAGACTACTCCCGTAGTAGAAATTCCCCCACCTGAAATCAAAGTTGTTTCTAAGCCTAAAAATAAAACCATCGCCCTGATTACAACCGCAGTATTCTCTATTGGCTTAATAGCAACTTGGGCATGGCAAAGCGATATCCCAACCAATGACACAGCTGTTATTTCTGCGCCTCAAAGTGATGTGATTCCCGTTTATATCCATGACATAACACTCGATTCTGCGGACGATTATGAGATGTCGGAAAGCGTGTACAACTACCTATTCTACGGGCTGAACTCAGCGAGAAATTTATCGGGTTACCACTTCTCTCAGCTCTCGAAACAGGGCAAGCAATCACTTGCCAATAATGGTGTCGAACTCAAAGGTTGGCTCAAGCAAAAGGGCAGTAATTATATACTGAGCGTGCTGATACAAAACAACCGCCAGCCCAATCAAAGCCAGAAAGTGGAAAAGAGCTTTAGCCAAGATAACTTCTTTGATGCCATTGGGGATGTGATTCTTGAGATCAAAGCCATTATTGCCCCAATGAGTTCAGAATACGGTGTCGTCAGTCATCGAGTGACTTCTATTGATAACTACGATGATTGGAAGGTTATTTCAGAGGGAATATCGCTTTTCTACCAAGGCAAAGGTGGACAGCCATTTGCAGAGATCGCACTTCAGTTGGATACGATTCAACAGCAAGGAAGAGACAATTATTTGGTCAATGCCTTATTGTCGTATTCGGAATCTTTGGCTTATTTGCAAAGTCATGAGCAAGAAGATCGCGAACATGCACTGCAACTGGCAAAGCAAGCCTTTGAGATGAACCCACGTTGTGATATTGCCAACCTTACCTTGGGTCTTGCACTGTTAATCAACCAACATGCCAATCAAGCTTTCCCTTACCTTTTTTATGCGGCCGAAAGTACACCGAGCCCTATCAGTTTTTATCTACTTAGTGTGGCTGACAAGCTGTCGGATAACCCAGAAGGTTCGCAATACAACTATCAGCGCTATACCGAAGTGAAAAAAGAGTATAATGGCCAACTGTTTGATCTTATTGAATCTTTATAAAAAACAAACCTTTCCTAAACCACATAATTCTCTTTGAAGTGAAGACGTTGAGTTACCGCTAATAGTAACGGCTCTTCTGCAAGGTTTTCTTGTGCCGACAGGCTTCTCAACATGTTTGATTATTGTTTGGAGTCAGGCTCGATTGCCTTGCATCAAGCGTAAAAACATCGACTTCCACATACTGGTCACCAAATCATTAATTATTTGGGGTACACACATGTTGAAGAAGTTTGCTTTTCAGATCATTCCAATTCAGATCTTCTTATTCGTCTTTTGGTTCAAAAATGGCTTTGTCGATAAAGTGATGGGCGTTGTGCTTGGCTTTATTACGCCAGATACCGCTTATTCAGGTGATACTTGGGCTGGCTGGAAAGGCTATATTGTAGGTACTTGGGATAAGAGCCAAATCGGTCATGCTTTACTGAGCCCTACGTTCGATTTTATGTTCCCTATTCTGATTGCTTTGCAATGTGTGCCATTTTTATTGGTTCTTCGTTCAGTACTAGCAGGTGAGTTCATGCCTGGCAAGGAGCGTCCGTGGTTACTCTATGCTGCCTTTGCTTCTCTGTTTGTGACGGCTTGTATGGCTTTCACTCAAACCATCACAGGTGCAAGCGATGGGCAGTATCTATGGCAACTTATCGGCTTTGGCATGGTTGCCATTATGTATCTGCGTAATGAGCAAGGTAAGTAAGCGTTTCTTTAGATGCGAGATAAGGGGAGTTAGATACAAGTAGAAGAGATTCGGGATACTAAGATCAAAAACCCCCGTCATTCCCTATCACGCTCGTTCCTCGCTGTAGGGAATGACGGGGATATATAGATGCGAGTAAAACGGGCTTTTCGTTACTCGTTCACTCGCATCCATCCTGTATCTGCTTTCAACTTGTCACTCGCTACTCCAATCTTCTTTTTGTTTCACACATCTGCCTTTCAGAAAAGAAAAAGCCCGCAACCTAGGAGGTTGCGGGCTTTGCTATAAGCGATGTTTGTTTTGCTATTAAGCTGTCAGTGCTAACACGCTACCAGGCAGTACAAGGAATACCGCAACAAGATAACCAGCTACTACAGCTTTGTTTTTCACTGCCATGTCTGAAATGATATCAGCTGCTTTCACTGGCAGTTCACGTAGGAACGGAATACCAAAGATGAATACCGTTGCCATGATGTTGAACACCAAGTGTACTAGAGCAATCTGTAGTGCGAATACTGCGAACTCACCAGATACTGCTGTCGCTGCTAATAGCGCGGTAATACACGTACCGATGTTTGCACCTAAAGTGAATGGGTAAACGTCACGTACTTTAAGAACACCTGAACCAACTAGTGGAACCATCAAGCTTGTTGTCGTTGAAGAAGACTGAACAAGGATAGTCACGATAGAGCCAGAAGCGATACCGTGGATAGGACCACGACCGATTGCGTTCTTTAGAATCTCACGAGCACGGCCAACCATTAGGCTCTTCATTAGCTTACCCATTACCGTGATAGCTACGAAGATAGTCGCGATACCTAGAACGATAAGCATAACCCCACCAACAGTGTCGCCAAACGTTGATAGTGGCTCTTTAATCGCACTTACAACAGGCTTAGTGATTGGCTTGATGAAGTTAAGACCACCCATGCTCATATCACCTGTTGCTAGCATCGGTGATACTAACCAGTGAGAAATTTTCTCTAGAATACCAAACGCCATCTCTAGTGGTAGGAAGATAGCAACGGCTAATAGGTTAAAGAAATCGTGAATCGTCGCACTTGCGAATGCACGTTTGAACTCATCTTTACAACGAACATGACCAAGGCTAACTAGCGTATTGGTTACTGTAGTACCAATGTTTGCACCCATGATCATAGGGATTGCTAGCTCAACAGGTAAACCACCTGCCACAAGGCCAACGATAATTGAAGTAACTGTACTTGATGATTGAATAAGGGCTGTTGCCACTAAACCAATCATTAAGCCTGCAACTGGATGTGAAGCAAATTCGAAAAGAACTTTTGCTTGCTCGCCTGTTGCCCATTTGAAGCCTGTACCAACCATTGAAACTGAAAGTAATAGTAGGTAAAGCATGAATGCCAAGTTAGCCCAGCGTAGCCAACGAGTTGTGCTCGAGATAGGCGCTGCTGCAGTAGTAGCTTGGTTCATAATGTTTTCTCCATTGGACCGTTTTAGTCTGTGTTTGGTCTGTTTGTTTAATCTGAGCGTGATGTTAGAGAATAAATATTTCAGTAATATTACATTTTGGTTTAGGTGAGACTTTTTTGTGATGATTTGCTCTTTAAATATTTGGTCTTGAAATGGTGGTGGTTTAACTTGTTGTTTTTAAAGTTTTTTGTTCGTGTTTTTGATAGGTGATATAGATCTTAAAAGTTAGAGAAAAATTGATAATAATCGTTGAAATATTACATTATGAAATTAGACACTTCGTAAAAATAAGTAGTAATTGATAGTTAGGTGTGGTTTTTCCGAGTTTATTGAGTGGGGAGGGCATATTTGATATAACAGGTTATCTTCTCTTTTTTTACGGCACATTTATGTCGCATCTCAACTATAACCACCTTTATTACTTCTGGATGGTTTGCAAGCAAGGCTCTGTTACTAAAGCTGCAGAAGCCCTATTCCTAACACCACAAACGGTAACTGGTCAGATAAAAGCCTTAGAAGAGCGTATGGACGGCAAGCTAACTAAGCGTAATGGTCGCAGTGTTGAGCCGACAGAGCTTGGGCAGTTGGTCTTTAAATATGCCGATCGTATGTTTGGCCTGAGTTACGAGATGCTGGATATCGTGAATTATAGCCAGCACTCCAATATTCTGTTTGATGTTGGCGTCGCGGATGCACTGTCCAAAAGATTAGTCAGCAAGATATTGATGTCGACAATCCCACCCGATAACAGCATTCATTTACGCTGCTTTGAATCGACTCATGAAATGCTACTTGAACAACTTTCTCAGCATAAGCTCGATATGATTTTGTCAGACTGCCCGGTGGATTCTAGCCAAAGCCCAGGCCTGTTTAGTAAAAAGTTGGGTGAGAGTGGTATGAGCTTTTTCAGTTCAGGTAATGTGGAAGGTGTTAACTTTCCTGCTGTATTAGAACAAAAGAAACTGTTAATCCCAGGAAGTCGAACTTCGATGGGGCGTAAAGTACTGCAATGGTTTGATAGACAAGGACTTAAGCCTGATATTTTGGGTGAGTTTGATGACGCGGCATTGATGAAGGCTTTCGCTCGTTACCACCACGACGCTATTTTCTTAGCGCCTACGCTATATATGTCAGAGGTTGAGGAAGATACGTCATTGCAATTGTTGGGGGGAATCGAGGAGTTAAAAGAGGAGTACTACGTCATATTTGCTGAGAGGATGATCCAACATCCAGCAGTAAAAAATGTATGTGACGCAGATTTTAGCAAATTGTTCGAGTGAGCTTGTTTGTTAATGAATTGATATCGATTATCATGACTTCATAATCTGCCGGAAATACAGATAACCCGGACTTGGCGTAAAGGTTGTATGGAGCCAAACTATGAACTTAAAAGAGATGGAGAAGAATTCAGCACAAGCTGTGATTCTACTCAAAGCCATGGCCAATGAGCGTCGCTTACAGATTCTGTGCCTATTGCATGGTACTGAGCTGTCGGTTGGGGAGTTGTGTGGCAAGTTGGAATTGAGTCAATCTGCTTTATCTCAACATCTTGCTTGGTTGAGAAGAGATGGTTTGGTCGAAACTCGCAAAGAAGCTCAAACAGTGTATTACACATTGAGCAGTGAAGAAGTAAAAGCGATGATTAACCTACTGCATGGTATGTACTGCAAGTAGTTTATTGCTGGTGGGGGAAGTGATTTCTTACCAGGGGTAGGGTCGACACAAGGAAGTGTCAGTATTTCATGTCGAACGTTAGTGCCTATCAGCAAACCGCATATCTTTAAGTAAACCAAGTAACGCTCAGCAAGAAAAATCTCTGTGTTACTCAAAATTTAGATATAAAAAAACCGGCCGAGGCCGGTTTTTTTCGTTTTGCGTTGTAATCAAATTTCTATTAAAGAGCTTTGATTGCAGCAGCGAAACGAGACTTATGACGTGCAGCTTTATTCTTATGAATAAGGCCTTTAGTCGCCATGCGGTCTAGAAGAGGTGTAACTTCTACAAGAGCAGCAGTTGCAGCTTCTTTATTGCCAGCTTCAATAGCTGCAATAGTTTTTTTCATGTAAGTGCGCATCATAGAACGACGGCTAGCATTGTGCTGGCGACGTTTCTCAGCTTGGATAGCGCGCTTCTTAGCAGATTTACTGTTTGCCAAGGTCTAACTCCCAAAAACTTAGTTCGGTGACAATTTAAGGGCGAGGACTATCCCTCATAGGCGCTTAATTGTCAAATGATTTGTGCAAAAACCAATCGTAGCCAAACAAACTTTGGTATGGAAAGGTCATCGCGGTTAAGATGGCGGGGATTCTAACAGCATTTTTAGACCAATGCTAATAAATATGCTTCTTAGGACAGGATAGTATTTATCCTCGCTTGAAAGTAATCAACCAGTGTCAGAGGTTTGTGTGAGTAAACGACTATTAAAGTCAGGCCTGATTGTCAGTGCAATGACTTTTGTTTCCCGCGTATTGGGGCTAGTACGTGATGTAGTAGTAGCAAATTTGATGGGAGCAGGAGCGAGTGCCGACGTATTTTTCTTCGCTAATAAAATCCCTAATTTCTTACGTCGACTTTTCGCAGAAGGTGCCTTTTCTCAAGCGTTTGTTCCTGTATTAACAGAATATCACGCTGCTGGTGATAAAGATAAGACTCGAGATTTAATTGCCAAAGTATCGGGCACGCTCGGGGTACTAGTTTCTATCGTCACCGTTATCGGGGTGTTGGGCTCGGGTGTCATCACTGCGATGTTTGGCGCAGGTTGGTTTATCGATTGGTTAAATGATGGCCCAGCAGCACCAAAATTTGAGCTGGCGAGCTTTATGCTCAAGATTACCTTTCCTTATTTATGGTTTATCACCTTTGTTGCTTTATCTGGTGCAATCCTCAATACCATGGGCAAATTTGCGGTTTCGTCATTTACCCCTGTGTTCCTGAACGTAATGATCATAGGTTCAGCATGGTTTATCTCTCCTAATTTAGAACAACCCGAAATTGGCTTGGCCATCGGTGTGTTTCTTGGTGGTTTAGTCCAGTTCCTTTTCCAAATGCCTTTCTTGATTAAAGCGGGTGTGTTGGTTAAGCCGAAGTGGGGGTGGAGAGATCCCGGTGTGGTTAAGATTCGCACGCTAATGATCCCTGCCTTGTTTGGTGTATCAGTGAGCCAAATCAACTTGTTGTTCGATACCTTCATTGCCAGCTTTCTAGCAACCGGCTCTATCAGTTGGCTATATTATTCGGATCGATTATTGGAATTCCCACTCGGTTTGTTTGGTATTGCTATTGCGACGGTTATTCTTCCTGCTTTGTCGCGTAAACACGTAGATGCTCAAGGGGAAGGGTTTGCTCATACAATGGACTGGGGCGTGCGCATGGTTTTATTGCTAGGCATTCCTGCGATGTTAGGTCTTATTGTTTTAGCGAAGCCGATGCTGATGGTGCTCTTCATGCGTGGCGAGTTTTCACCACACGATGTACAGCAGGCTTCCATGTCTTTGGTGGCATACGCTTCAGGCTTGCTAAACTTCATGTTGATTAAAGTGTTGGCTCCGGGCTATTACTCACGTCAAGATACTAAAACTCCTGTGAAGTACGGCATC
Organism: Vibrio sp. 10N.286.46.A8; assembly: GCF_041470165.1. Lineage (NCBI taxonomy): Bacteria > Pseudomonadati > Pseudomonadota > Gammaproteobacteria > Vibrionales > Vibrionaceae > Vibrio > Vibrio sp. 10N.286.46.A8. The sequence continues at coordinate 36,388 of NZ_JBFRLX010000028.1, read as the reverse complement.
ATTGCGATGGTCACTAACATGGTGTTCAACGCGATCTTCGCTTATTTCTATGGTTATGTTGGTTTGGCAATCGCAACGGCGTTATCTGCGTTCGTGAACATGACTCTACTTTATCGTGGTCTGCATATAGCGGGTGTTTATCGTTTAACCAAGACTACATTGTTGTTTAGCCTTAAATTATTAGTATCTGGAACTGTGATGGTTGGCGTGATTTTATGGCAACTAGACAATATGCAGCTGTGGCTTGATTGGAGCTTCAACCAAAGAGCGTTGACGCTAACAGGGTTGATCGCACTTGGTGGCTTTGCTTATATTGTGTCGGTACTGGTTTTAGGTATCCGAGTAAAACATTTAAAAGCAGCGACAGATTAATACTGATTAGTATATAATCCGTCGGTTTCACACAATAAATGATGCAAATAACAGGTTTTAGCTGATCACAATGGAACTGATCCGAGGTATACACAATATTAAAGCACAGCATCATGGCTGTGTATTAACCATAGGTAACTTCGATGGTGTTCATTTAGGGCATCAAGAGGTTCTGAGTCAGGTTTCTAAACAAGCTACAGCACTGGGACTCCCTTCTGTTGTCATGACGTTTGAACCGCAACCTATGGAGTTGTTTGCTAAAGGTCGAGCGCCAGCGCGTTTAACTCGCTTACGAGATAAGTACGTGCAATTGAGCAAGCTAGAGATTAGTCGTTTATTGTGTGTGAATTTCAATCAGTATTTTGCAAGCTTGTCTGCGAAAGCGTTCATTAAGGAGCTTTTGGTTGATAAGCTTGGTGTGAAATTCTTGGTGGTTGGTGACGATTTTTGCTTTGGCAAAGGCCGAACGGGTAATTTCGCTATGCTTAAAGAAGCGGGCGAAAAATATGGTTTTGAGGTGGTGAGCACCCAAAGTTATTGCTTAAACCAATTACGAGTAAGCAGCACTGAGATACGAAATGCGTTAGCGGCCAATGACTTGGTTTCTAGTGCTACCATGCTTGGGCGTGACTACAGTATCAGTGGTCGTGTTTCTCATGGTCGTAAACTAGGGAGAACTATCGGTTTCCCTACCGCTAATATTCCATTAAAACGTTGTGTTTCTCCTGTGTCGGGAGTGTATGTTGTTGAAGCATTAGATATCGACGGTGTTCCTGTCGGTGGTGTTGCTAATATTGGACAACGGCCAACAGTTAATGGTGTAAGGCAGCAATTAGAAGTACATTTTTTTGACTTTAAAGCCAATTTATATGGTAAACAGTTAGAAGTGCGACTTTTGCACAAACTGCGCGACGAGATAAAGTTTGAGTCGTTTGACGCATTAAAGAATCAAATAGAATTGGATGCTGAAGCCGCAAGGGTGTGGCTGCTTCAGCTAAAGAATTAGTCGGATAATTCCACCGATTAACATAATGTCTAACTTCGCCCAATATAACGGAATTAAGAATCGATGAGTGATTATAAAGATACCCTGAACTTACCAGAAACAGGGTTCCCAATGCGTGGCAATCTGGCAAATCGTGAACCAGAAATGCTGAAGCGTTGGTACAAAGAAGACCTTTACGGTGAGATCCGTAAGGCAAAGAAAGGTAAAAAATCTTTCGTACTGCATGATGGCCCTCCATACGCGAACGGCGACATTCACATTGGCCACGCGCTGAACAAGATTCTTAAAGACATTATTATCAAATCTAAGACCCTTTCTGGTTTTGATGCACCGTACATCCCTGGTTGGGACTGTCACGGTCTTCCAATCGAGTTGATGGTTGAGAAGAAGAAAGGTAAGCCTGGTCAGAAGATTTCAGCGGCTGAATTCCGCGAAGAGTGTCGTAAGTACGCTGCGGGCCAAGTTGAAGGTCAGAAAGAGAGCTTCAAACGTCTTGGTATCATGGGCGAGTGGGATAAACCTTACCGCACTATGGATTTTGGCACTGAAGCGAACATCATTCGTTCTCTAGGCAAAATCGCAGACAAAGGTCACCTTCTTAAAGGTTTCAAACCCGTTCACTGGTGTACTGACTGTGGCTCTGCTTTGGCTGAAGCTGAAGTTGAATACAAAGATAAAGTGTCTCCATCTATCGATGTGAAATTTACAGCAGCTGACGAAGTGGCTCTACTAGAGAAATTTACTCTAGCGGAAGGTCACGCGGGTCAGGGCGAAATCTCTATCGTTATCTGGACGACAACACCATGGACTCTGCCGGCTAACCGCGCAGTATGTCTACGTGATGATCTTGAATACGTATTGATCCAAGTTGAAGCGAATGGCGAACAGCCAGCTCAACGTATCGTTGTTGCTTCTGAACTAGCAAAAGACGTAATGGATCGTGCGGGTATCGAGCACTTCCATAACCTTGGTTTTGCTACTGGTGCTGATCTTGAGCTTTCTCAATTCAACCACCCGTTCTACAACTTTACGGTTCCTGCTGTTCTTGGCGACCACGTTACAACTGACTCTGGTACTGGTGTGGTTCATACCGCTCCTGGTCACGGTCAAGAGGATTTCGTGGTTGGTAAGAAGTACAACCTAGAAATTGCTAACCCAGTAGGCTCTAACGGCGTTTACCTGCCAGACACTGAGCTTTTTGCTGGTCAGCATGTATTCAAAGCGAACGACTCTGTTTTAGAAGTTCTAAAAGAGAAGGGTGCACTACTGCATCACCACGCATACGAGCACAGCTACCCACACTGTTGGAGACACAAAACTCCAATCATCTTCCGTGCAACACCACAATGGTTCATCTCTATGGATCAAGCTGGCCTTCGTGCAAAAGCGCTTGAGTCAACGAAGAGTGTTGAATGGATGCCAGAATGGGGCCAAAGCCGTATCGAAGGTATGATCGAAGGTCGCCCTGAGTGGTGTATCTCTCGTCAACGTACTTGGGGTGTGCCAATTGCTCTGTTCGTTCATAAAGAAACATCAGAACTTCACCCAGATAGCCCAGCTCTTATTGAAAAAGTAGCGAAGCTTGTGGAAGAAAAAGGCATTCAAGCTTGGTGGGATGTAGATGCTGCTGAACTGATGGGTGCTGAAGACGCTGATAAGTACGAGAAAGTACTTGATACGCTAGACGTATGGTTCGACTCAGGTGTAACGCACTTCTCTGTTGTGGATTCTCGTGAAGAGTACAACTTCCCGAATGAAGAAAGAACGCACAGTGCTGATCTTTACCTTGAAGGTTCTGACCAACACCGTGGCTGGTTCCAGTCTTCTTTGATTTCATCTATCGCGATGAAAGACGAAGCACCATACAAGCAAGTGCTAACGCACGGTTTCGTGGTTGATGGTAACGGCCGTAAGATGTCTAAATCTATCGGTAACGTTGTTGCTCCTAAAGATGTAACGAACAAACTAGGCGCAGATATTCTACGTCTATGGGTTGCTTCTACGGATTACACTAACGAAGTTGCGGTTTCTGACGAGATTCTTAAGCGTTCTGCTGATGCTTACCGTCGTATTCGTAACACGGCTCGTTTCTTCCTAGCGAACTTGAACGGTTTCAACCCTGAAACTGACCTAGTTCCTGCTGAAGAAATGGTAGCACTTGATCGCTGGGCTGTTGGCCGTGCTCAAGCTGCACAAGAAGAGATCGTTAAAGCATACGGTGAGTACAATACTCACGGTGTAACTCAACGTCTAATGCAGTTCTGTTCTATCGAAATGGGTTCTTTCTACCTAGACGTAATTAAAGACCGTCAGTATACAGCGAAGCAGGGCAGCCATGCTCAACGTAGCTGTCAAACGGCGCTTTACTACATCGTAGAAGCTCTAGTTCGTTGGATGGCACCTATCATGTCGTTCACTGCAGATGAAATCTGGAACGAGATGCCAGGCGAACGCGACACGTTTGTATTCACAGGCGAGTGGTTCGAAGGCCTATTTGGTCTTGCTGACGACGAAGAGCTAAGCAACGAATTCTGGACTGAAATCCAGTCAGTTCGTGGTGCAGTGAACAAGCTTCTTGAAGATGCTCGTAAAGAGAAAACAATCGGTGGTGCTCTGCAGGCTGAAGTTACTCTATACGCTGACGATGCACTAGCGGCAAAAATCAACAAGCTAGAAGATGAGCTACGTTTCGTACTTATTACTTCTTCTGCGGTTGTTAAACCACTTAGCGATAAGTCTGATACAGCTCAAGCGACAGACGTTGAAGGTCTATACGTTGAAGTTGCAGCAACTGAAGCTGAGAAGTGTGACCGTTGCTGGCACCACACTCCAGATGTAGGCACAATTGAAGGTCACGAGAAAGTTTGTGGTCGTTGTGTGTCGAACATCGACGGTGAAGGCGAAGTGCGTAAGTACGCATAACGACTCAGAGAAAGACTGAACTTTGTGTAAAAATCATAGCCCCAGTACCAACTGGGGTTATTTTTAATTATAGGAAATGTGTTTAGCCAAGTTTGGTAATCAAGGTCACTTAAATTGAGTAACAGTGAATACCAACTTCGTAAATACTAGGAATAGAAATGAGTGAAGTTTCGTTAAAACAATCTGGTGTGCGTTGGTTATGGTTGGCCCTACTGGTCTTCCTTGCTGATATCGGTATCAAACTCTTTGTTATGGACAACATGGGTTATGGCTGGGCAAACCGCATTGAGGTGTTGCCATTCTTTAACTTTTTGTACGTGCATAACTACGGTGCAGCATTTAGCTTCTTGAGTGATCAAAGTGGTTGGCAGCGCTGGTTATTTACTGGTATCGCATTTGCGGTAACGGGGATGCTGACGTACTGGATGAGCAAGCTACCAGCAACAGATAAGTGGAGCAACATTGCTTATGCGATCATCATTGGTGGCGCTGTTGGTAACGTGTTCGACCGTGTTGTACATGGCTTTGTCGTCGATTACTTAGACTTCTATTGGGGTACTTACCACTGGCCTGCATTTAACCTAGCGGATATGGGAATCTGTATCGGCGCCGCGATGATCATCTTAGATGGTTTCCGTAAGAAAGATGAAAGCCAATAGACTACTCAGACATTAATGAGTATCAAGCAAATCGCTTTGTAATAGATTGTCCTAAAGTCAGCCTATGACTCACAGAATAGAATAGCCCTAAGCGCTGTCGGTTGATTCCGACGGCGCTTTTTTTTATGCTGCAACTAATATGAGATCAAAGCAAAATGCATTCTCAAATAATAAAGAAATCTAAGGAAAGTAACGTGGCAGCAATTAAAAATGATTCAGCAGTAACTCTACATTTTACGATTAAAATGAAGGATGGTTCAGTTGCCGATAGCACCGAAAATATGGGTAAGCCTGCAAAGTTTGTGATGGGTGATGGCAGCCTAAGTGAGAACTTTGAACAGTGCCTGATTGGCCTTGAAACGGGGACTGAAAAGTCTATCGAATTGAAGGCGGAAGACGCGTTTGGTATGCCAAATCCAGATCATATCCATCATATGGATCGTGCTAAGTTTGTTGGCGATTCTGAAGTCGAGGTTGGCACTATTATGGCTTTCTCTGGTCCTGATGGTATGGAAATTCCAGGTATTATCACTGAGATCGCGGGTGATTCAGTGACGGTTGATTTTAATCATCCATTAGCAGGCCAAGACGTTACGTTTGACGTCAACATCTTAGCGGTGGAATAACGATAGAATAACATCGCCTTACAGGTGTGGCACAACCCAGAGCTTCACTGTCTCGGCGCTTCACTGTAGAATGCGAACCTCGCTGACAGCGAACTCTATAGAAACAACCTTAGTACCGCGGTAAATGATGAGCAATGAAATGAAAATAATGTTAGCTAACCCTCGTGGCTTTTGTGCCGGTGTCGATCGTGCGATCAGCATCGTAGAGCGCGCACTGGAAATGTATCAGCCACCGATCTATGTTCGCCATGAAGTGGTGCATAACCGCTTTGTTGTTGAAGGGCTCAAGCAACGTGGTGCTATTTTTGTCGAAGAGTTAAGTGAAGTACCAGACGATAACATCGTGATCTTCTCGGCTCACGGTGTTTCTCAAGCGGTTCGCAAAGAAGCGAAAGAACGCGAGTTAACGGTATTTGATGCGACGTGTCCTTTGGTGACTAAAGTTCATATGGAGGTTGCTCGAGCGAGCCGCAAACATATGGAAGTAGTATTGATTGGTCACGCGGGTCACCCTGAAGTGGAAGGCACTATGGGTCAATACGCTAGCCAAGCTGGTGGTATGTATTTGGTTGAAAGACCAGAAGATGTACAGAACTTAGTCGTGAACGACCCGAGTAACTTACATTATGTTAGTCAAACCACGCTGTCAGTTGATGAAACTGCAGACGTGATTGAAGAGTTACGTCGCGTATTCCCTGAGATCCAAGGACCACGTAAAGATGATATTTGCTACGCAACACAAAACCGTCAAGACGCAATTCGTGAGATGGCTGGTGATGTTGATGTAGTGATAGTTGTTGGCTCTAAGAACTCATCGAACTCTACTCGTTTAAAAGAGCTAGCTGAGAAGCTAGGCACGCCAGGTTATCTAACCGACTGTCCTGAAGACATTCAAACTGAATGGGTTGAAGGGAAAAAGAAAATTGGTGTGACAGCGGGTGCTTCAGCGCCTGAAGAGCTAGTAAACCAAATCTTAGATCGTATTCGTGAGTTGGGTGCTACCGAGGTTGAAGAGATTCAAGGTCGTGAAGAGAACATGTTCTTCGAAGTACCAAAAGAGCTGCAGATTAAGCAAGTCGACTAGTCTCTATGGATTGGTGACAAGATCGATTCGTAACTCTATCGATTCGCAAACACTATTGATTTGTAAACAGTAGGAAGCCAACGTTGATGCGTTGGCTTTTTTGATCGTGCTTTGGAAAGGCGTCGAATTTCTAACGGGTTACTGGAGGCCGAGTAGCTCTTTCAGTGTCTTGAGGTAGCGACGACTGACAGGCACTTCAAAACCAGTCAGCGTGATGATCTCCGCTAATCCATTTTCCAACAGTTTGATCTCTTGGATCGATTTTATGTTGATCAAATACTGTCGATGACAACGGATCAAATCGGTTTTTTCTTCTAGGATCTTCAGGGTTAACTGTGAAGTCGCCGTTTGTGATGAGCTACGAACATGCACACCACTTATATCTGAATAAGCGCACTCGACCGTTTGGCTTGCCATGATCACAATGCGGTTGTGGCCGATACACGGGATCTGCTCTAAACGGCACGGAGCAATCGCTGAGATGTCTTGTTCCGGTGCTTTGTGGTTCTGCTTGATGACTTTATTCAGACGGCAAACACTCTTATTTAATCGACAAGGTTCAACTGGCTTGAGTAGGTAGTCAAAGGCATTGTCTTCAAATGCTTGAATCGCATATTGGTCGTAGGCGGTGACGAATACCACGTAGGGCATGGTGTCTGGATCAAGCATGCTTAACAGTTCAATTCCGGTAACCTGCGGCATTTGGATATCCAAATACACCACATCAGGCTTGAGCAGATTGATCTGTTTCAGTCCTTCGATCGCGTTACTCGCTTGGCCAATGATTTCTACTTGTCCGGTTTCAGTGAGTAGTTCAATCAGCTCTTCGCGAGCAAAAAGCTCATCATCGACAACTAATGCCTTTAACATCCTACAATCTTCATTTTGGTTCTATCCCTGCTTGTTTCACGCTTTTCTTTTAAATGTCGGCTTCTAAATGTTTCAACTCGGAGTGATTCGTCTCCGAAAATGCCTTTATTTCAGTATAGGTATGATAAAGCTCATTCGAGTGAATTGCTGTGGTTGAGATTCTATTTTTAGTGCTGAATCTTGTCCAAAGAAATTAGTGAGTCGTTTATCAACAATCTCCATACCTAATCCGACATGATCTTGAGATGGCTTCTGATAATTACCCGCGTTGTCTTCAACGGTTAACTTGAATCCACCCTCGAAAGCCTCGCTATAGATCTTAACTTTGCCGCCTTCTAACATATTGGATATCCCATGCTTGATGGCGTTTTCTACCAGCGGTTGCAGGGTAAAGCTTGGCAGTTGCGACTCGTATAGTTGTGGGTCGATATCCCATTCGACTTCTAATCGGTCGGTAAAACGTGCTTTTTCAATAGTTAGGTACGCATTGACGTGCGCCAGTTCGTCTTTGAGTTTCACTGTATTGATGTTCTGCTTCAGATTACTTCTAAAGAAGTGAGATAGATGCTGAATTAGTTCTCGTGCTTTATCAGGGTCACGGCGTGTAACGGCACTGATGGTGTTGAGTGCATTAAACAGGAAGTGAGGATTCACCTGTGCATGCAGCAGTTTGATTTCCGCTTGGGTGAGCAGCGTTTGCTGTTGCTGATAATTACTAAACAATATCTGGCTCGACAATAGCTGAGCGATGCCTTCGCCCATCGACATGTTGATGGTCGAGAATAGTTTCAGCTTTGGCTCATACAGTTTGATGGTTCCGACCACTTCATTACCCGCGCGCAGTGGAATAATAAGCGCAGAACCCAATTTACAATCTTGCGATAGAGAACATTGGTACGGGTTCTCTTTGCCATCAAGGTAGATGATGTCGTTCTGTTTCATCGAGGTAAGCGTGCTCTGCGATGAAATCGGAGTGTTAGGTATGTGGTGTTCATCGCCAATGCCAACAAACGCGAGAATTTTTTCTCGGTCGGTGATCGCCACCGCACCAACGTTGGTCTCTTCGTAAATGATGCGCACGATTTTTTGCGCATTATCTGAATTGAATCCTCCATGCAAAATACCCACTGAACGCTCGGCAATGGTTAATGCGCGGCGTGAGAAAGTTGCCGAATATTTCTCGAAGATGGTTTTCCGGTCTTGGATGATGCTCATGAACAGTGCCGCACCCACAGAGTTAGCAATGATCATTGGCGCGGCAATATCAGAAACCAGAGCATAGGACTGCTCGAATGGTTTCGCGACCGCTAACAGAATTAGCATCTGAATAATTTCTGCAAACAGGGTTACCGAGAAAACCACCAACGGATTAAACAGTTGGCTAGCTTTGTTCTTTCTGACTAAGTAAACATGCAATAGGCCACCAATCAAGCCCTCTGCGGTGGTTGAAATCGCACAAGCTAAGTCTGTGAAGCCACCTAATGAGTAACGATGAATTCCGCCAGTAAAGCCGACGGCAAAGCCAACGACAGGGCCCCCAAACAAACCACCCATCACGGCACCCATCGCACGTGTGTTGGCTATGGCGTCATTAATCTGCAGCCCAAAATAGGTGCCCATAATACAGAACAGGGAAAACAGAACATAACAGCTGACTTTATGACTTAAGCGTGAAGAGATGCTCAACAAAGGGAGAATCAACGGGGTTTTACTTAGCATGTAAGCTATTACTAAGTAGACACAGGTTTGTTGCAGCAGAGAGAGAATGAGTTCCATATTTTCACCAATTGAGATGCTTGCTAAGTGTAAAGCTCATTGAGGCTGAAAGGTAGCTTTGCTTTTTGCAGGTTGTCTTTCTTTTATAAAGTGGAAACTAACGTATTCAGTGGTTATGGATAAAATAATAAAGCCCATCATACATGATGGGCTTTGATCTTAGATTCCAGTTCATCAAAGATGTGGTGGAACAAGCGAAGTGTTTTTGGCTTTCTTATTCTCCTCTTTCTATGAAGAGTGAGAATGTTTCGGGGAAAGCTAAGCTGTTTTTGTTACGGGCTTTGCTTCCTTTTCTGATTCTTCATCAGCAAGGTCGATATCGCCTTTGCCTTTTGAAATTTTGATAACGTAAGCTGCGATACCTAATGCACTCACTACGCCGATGATGGTTGAAAGCTGCATTGGCAGACCGAAGCCTAGCTGACTGTTGTTCAGGATGAATGTAATACACACAGAAGTCATGAACACAGCTGGAACCGTTGTCACCCAGTGCAGTTTATTGTGACGAAGTAGGTAAGCCGAAGCTGTCCACAGCATCATGACTGCTGTTGATTGGTTAGCAAAACCGAAGTAGCGCCAGATGATACCGAAATCTACTTGAGTCAGGATGCCACCAAGAACGAATAGCGGTAGAGCCATTAGTAGTCGGTTACGCAGTGTTTTCTGTTCCATGTTGAAGTATTCAGCAAGGATAAGACGGCTTGAACGGAACGCTGTGTCACCAGAAGTGATAGGTAGGATAACCACGCCAAGGAAAGCAAGGATACCGCCAAATACACCCAGTAGGCCAAATGAAGCGCTGTATACCACGTTACCTGGGCCGCCGTTTGCAATCGCGTCAGATAAAGACTCAACTGAACCGAAGAATGACAGAGCAAGCGCACACCAGATTAGAGCGATGATGCCTTCACCAATCATTGCACCGTAAAATACGAAGCGACCGTTCTTCTCGTTTTCCATACAACGCGCCATCAAAGGAGACTGAGTTGCGTGGAAGCCAGAGATAGCACCACAAGCGATAGTGATGAATAGAGCAGGCCAAAGTGGTAGGTCATTCGGGTTCATGTTGGTGAACATGTCTTTCATCTCGAAGCCGCCCATGATTTGGTGCTCGTCAGATAGACCAATCGCAGTGATTAGGCCAACAGACATGAAGATAAGCAGTGCACCGAACAGTGGGTAGAAGCGACCAATGATTTTATCGACAGGGACAATCGTTGCGATGATGTAGTAAGCAAATATGATAACAACCATCGTTGTTGCAGACATCGCGAAATCAGTTTGGTCATTCACTAGGTTAGTGATCATGCCTGCTGGAGCAGAAACGAATACCACACCAACAAGAAGCAGTAGAACAATGGCAAAGATGTTCATAAAGTGTTTTGCGCCATTGCCTAGGTAACGTCCTGTGATGGTTGGAACCGAAGCACCACCATTACGGATAGATAACATACCTGAGAAGTAGTCGTGTACAGCACCTGCGAAGATACAACCTAGAACGATCCAAAGCATTGCTGCTGGGCCGTAAAGGGCACCCATGATAGGGCCGAAGATTGGACCTACACCTGCAATGTTAAGCAGTTGAACTAGGTAAACCTTTGGCGTCGACATTGGAACGAAGTCCACGCCGTCTTGCTTGGTGTGAGCGGGTGTTTGACGCTTTTCATTGATACCGAAAATCTTCTCGATAAAGGCACCGTAAATAAAGTAGCCACCAATGAGTGCTGCAACACAGGTAAGAAACCACATCATAATTTGTTATCCCTGAATGTATTAATTAAGTCAGGGTGTATATTAAAGGAGTGTATGAGAAGAAACTTCCGCTATGAGAGTGAGTGGTCGAATAGCTAATTAAGTGGTGTTATAACCGGTTTAGTGGTTTGTGACCTTTGCGGAGCGGTTGGTTACTGGTGTTGAGAAGTATCATGCTTCTAGTTAGTGGTGACTTGTTAGCTTTAAGCGGTAATCAATAAATATCAGCGGCAGATAACAGACATAAGTGGACATCAGTCAGTGTTCAGCGGAGAATCGCCACAAAGGCAACACTTCGTCAGGAAGTGGTGAAGTAACAATATAAAGGATTGAAATGAAAAAAATAATCGCATTATTCGCCGTGGCATTTAGCCTTGCAGGATGCAGCGCCAATGTTCAAGATTTAGCCGCCGAAGGCAATTGGCAAGAGATTGGCTATCGTGATGGTATCAAAGGCCACACTCAGCGTTCTTATTCAGATATGGCCGAGCTTGGCGGAGTCGATCAAGCTAGCTATACAGAAGGCTATCACCTAGGTGTGACTGAATATTGTAATCCGAACCATGCTTATCAGATTGGTTTATCTGGTCAAGTGTATGAAGGCGTGTGTTCTGGTACGGAAGACGCTCAACGTTTCCGTATGGAATGGCAGCGCGGCTGGGATGAGTTTTCTAACGACTACTAAGCTCAAGCTAGCGATTAGAAATTAAAAAGACCAGTGCCGTATGTGTACTGGTCTTTTTGTATGTCGTTAAAGTAGCTGTCTAAATGAGAAGCCACAAACCAAATTAAGATTACTGATTATTCTCGACCGCTTTTCTTAAGAAGCCATTTTGTTTATCAAGCTGAGCCTTGGCCAGTTCTAAATCTAGCCCTGTTAGAATCATCAAAATCGATAGCTTCACATCGTAATCAGTCGCTTTAAGTGTCGACACCGCCAGTGCTTTCTCGCACTCCGTTGCTTGGATAACGATACGAGCAGCGCGGGCAACCAACTTTTCATTGGTCGCTTTTACGTCGACCATCAGGTTTTGGTAGCTCTTACCAATGCGAATCATGCTGGCTGTGGTCAGCATATTAAGCACCAGCTTTTGTGCTGTCCCTGATTTGAGTCGTGTTGAACCCGTCAATGCTTCTGGGCCAACCACCGGGCTAATTGCGATTTGAGCAATCTCAGCAATTGGAGAGCCTGGGTTACAAGACAGCGCAACCGTCACCGCACCAATCTGATTCGCATAGTTGAGCGCACCAATCACGTAAGGTGTACGGCCACTGGCTGCAATGCCTACCACGACATCGTTTTCTGTAAATTGAATGGCTTTCAGGTCTTCAATACCGAGAGTCAGCGAATCTTCCGCTCCCTCTTTGGCTTTTAAAATCGCTTCTGGTCCGCCAGCGATTAAGCCGATAACCATTTTGTCTGAAACACCGAAAGTCGGAGGGCACTCTGAGGCATCTAATACACCTAATCGACCACTGGTGCCTGCACCCATATAGATCAGTCGGCCACCGTTTTGAAAGGCGTGAGCGATCTTGTCAACCGCTTTCGCGATCAGTGGTAATTCGGCTTCGATCGCCAGTGGTACCTGTTTGTCTTGTTGGTTAATCTTTTCAACCACTTCGAGAGAGGTGAGTAGATCAATATCCATAGTGTCAGGGTTTCTCCCCTCCGAAACGAGGTGCGAGAGCGCTGATATGAGAGCGTCGTTACTCATAATGATCCTTAAATGGTGATTCTAAAATGATGGTTCTAAAGTTGTTTAGTCAGCACGATAGAGAACGCCTAGAGAGGCCGCTCTGCTTGCGCCAGTCACTTCTGGTAAATTGCTTGGCAGTTGATGAACATGACGTTGAGCAAGCCACGCAAAGGCCATGGCTTCCATGTAGTCGGCATCAACGCCTTTACTGGTGGTTGACTCAACCTCCCAGCTAGGAAGCAGTTCAGACAGTCTCTTCATCAACAGTGGATTTCTCGTACCCCCGCCACACACATACAGTGCAGGTTGGTTGCCCAAGCGATAAGTCTCCACTTCATTGGCTATCGTCAATGCGGTGTATTCACAAAGCGTGTACTGAACATCTTCTGCTGCAAGGTCTTTGAATTCTGTTAATTGTTGCTCTAGCCACGGTAGATTAAACAGCTCTCTACCAGTGCTTTTCGGTGGCATTTGAGATAGATAAGATTCGTTCAACAGCTGTTCGAGCAAGGCTTGATTGAGTTGACCTTTAAGTGCGAATTGCGCATCACGGTCAAACTTCTCACCCGTGTGCTTATCTATCCAAGCGTCCATCAACATATTGCCCGGGCCTGTATCATAACCAAGAGTAGGCTGATTCGGGCGCAGTACTGAAATATTCGAGATTCCACCAATATTCAACACCACAACCGAGCTGTCTCGCGGGTGAAAAATCGTATGGTGAAACGCTGGTACTAATGGCGCACCTTGTCCGCCAAGCGCCATGTCTTTGCGTCTGAAGTCGGCAACCGTTTGAATCTGTGTTTTAGCGGCAATGATATTGGCGTCACCTAACTGCATGGTAAATGGCGAATTACCGGTTGGCTTGTGGAATACTGTTTGGCCATGGTTACCAATCGCAGTCACAGAAGATGCAGGCGTATCTGACTTGTCGAGAAGTTGCAAAACTGCATCAGTAAATAGATGACCAAGCTGGTGGTCGAGTTCGCCAATGGCAATCAAATCCGTTTTCTGACCAATACAAACTTCAAGCAGACGCGCTTTGAGATCATCAGGCATTGGGAACTCATCATGAGCGAGCAATGTGATGCGCGAATCTTCAATCGAAACTAAGGCGGTATCAACACCGTCCATACTCGTCCCCGACATCACACCGATATACAGTTCTTTATGATCCATTCCTAAGCTCTTGCACTGCATTCTTAAAGTCTTCCACAGATTGGTTTAAAAACATTGTAAAGCAAATTTAAAGAGAATAATCTCGGGAAGTTTATGAAATTAGGTTTAATAAGGGATAAATATGGGACCGTTGTGGGTAGATGTCGCGGGCTACGAACTGACAGCTGAAGACAGAGAAATTTTAGAGCACCCAACCGTTGGTGGTCTCATCTTATTCGCTCGAAACTACCACGATAGCAAACAGCTTTCGGCGTTAAATAAAGAGATCCGCAAGGTAGCGAAACGTCCTATTTTGATTGGCGTTGACCAAGAAGGTGGCCGAGTTCAGCGCTTTCGCGATGGCTTTTCAATTATCCCTGCAGCTCAAGAATTTGCGACTAAGAACGGTGGTGAGCAGTTAGCAGAACAAGCCGGCTGGTTGATGGCGGCGGAATTGATTGCCCATGATATCGATCTGAGCTTTGCGCCGGTATTAGACAAAGGCCACGACTGTAAAGCGATTGGTAGCCGAGCGTTTGGTGAAGATATTGATACCATTGTTCGTCACAGCAGCGCTTTCATCAAAGGCATGAAGTCGGTTGGTATGGCGACGACAGGCAAGCACTTTCCTGGACACGGTGGTGTGATTGCTGACTCTCACTTAGAAACGCCTTACGATCCTAGAGATGATATCTTTGAAACCGACATGGCAATTTTCAAGGCGCAAATTGAAGCCGGAATATTGGATGCGATGATGCCAGCACACGTGGTTTTCTCTCACTATGATGATCAACCAGCGAGCGGTTCACTGTATTGGCTGCAGAAAGTATTGAAGCAGCAGCTTGGATTCAAAGGCTTAGTTTTTTCTGACGACTTAACGATGGAAGGCGCGGCCATTATGGGCGGACCAGCAGACAGAGCGAAAGCAGCTTTGAATGCTGGCTGTGACATGGTGCTGATGTGTAATAAGCGAGATGCACAAATTGAGGCTCTTGATCATTTAGCGATTCAAGAGGTGCCTTTAGCCAACTCATTGCTTAAAAAGCACAGCTTTGATTTATCGACGCTTCACTCGGATAGTCGATGGAAAGAGGCCTCAGAGCAAATTAAGCGAATGTTAAACGCTGGGTGATAAATAAACACTCTATAAGTTTGAAGAAGGCGATATGAGAAATATCGCCTTTTTTGTATGTGTGAGGTGCAGTTTAAGCTGGTTTGTGTATTAGAGCGAATTAAAATGAACATGTAAATTTAAATTTACACCAAATGTTTTTTATTGTTTACACTTGCAATCGTTTTTGTAGCTGTTATTGTGTTTTTAAAGATTGTTAGCCCAAATGGAAATATTGGGTGTAAAAATAAATATACAGGTTGAGTTATGCAGAAAAGTGAATTAAGCAATGTCAATATCATCGACGAACAAGTACTGATTACTCCAGAGGAGTTAAAAGCAAAACTGCCTTTGAGTGATAATGCTCGTCGTTTCATTCAAGAGTCTCGTCAAACTATTGCAGACATTATTCATAAGAAAGATCATCGCATGCTTGTGGTATGTGGCCCATGTTCTATCCATGATATTGAAGCGGCGAAAGAGTACGCGAAACGCTTAAAAGCTTTATCTGAGCAGCTTAGCGATCAACTGTATATTGTAATGCGTGTTTACTTTGAGAAGCCTCGTACCACTGTTGGTTGGAAAGGCTTGATCAATGACCCTCACCTAGATGGCACTTTCGATATTGAGCATGGTTTACATGTTGGTCGTGAGTTACTTGTTGAACTTGCTGAGATGGAAATCCCACTAGCGACGGAAGCGCTAGACCCAATCAGTCCGCAATACCTAGCAGATACATTCAGCTGGGCTGCAATCGGCGCTCGTACGACTGAATCACAAACTCACCGTGAAATGGCGAGTGGTCTTTCAATGCCAATCGGCTTTAAAAATGGTACGGATGGCAATCTAGGTACTGCAATCAATGCAATGCAGGCGGCTTCTTCTAGCCACCGTTTCATGGGTATCAGTCGTGAAGGTCAAGTCGCACTACTCACGACGCAAGGTAACCCAAATGGTCACGTAATTTTACGTGGCGGTAAGCAGACGAACTACGATTCAGTATCGGTACACGAATGTGAGCAAGAGCTGGGCAAGTCTGGCTTAGAGGCGGCACTAATGGTCGACTGTAGTCATGCGAACTCTCGTAAAGATTTCCGTCGTCAACCGCTGGTGGCTGAAGATGTCATCCATCAGATTCGTGAAGGTAATAAGTCGATTATCGGCTTGATGATTGAGAGCCATATTAACGAAGGAAACCAATCTTCAGATATACCTCTCAATGAGATGAAATACGGTGTATCTATTACCGACGCGTGTATCAATTGGGATTCAACTGAGGCACTATTGAAACATGCACATACAGAATTAGTCCCGTTCTTAGAGAACCGCTTGAAAGGTTAGTCAGAGTTTAAATTTAAGTGCCTCATCTAATGGGGCATTTTAAGATCTGTTGCTAACGAACCTGCATCAGTGCGGGCTTTTAGATTGGCACGGGCTTATAGATGAGTAAGGAATAAAATGGCCGTTGAACTGAACGAATTACGCGACCAAATCGATGCTGTCGATAAACAAATGTTGGATTTACTCGCTCAACGACTGGCTCTAGTAGAGAAAGTCGGTGAAGTAAAAAGTGAACATGGTTTACCTATTTATGTACCGGAACGTGAAGCCGCGATGTTGGCATCTCGTCGTCAAGAAGCCGAGAAAATAGGAGTACCACCGCAGTTAATCGAAGATATTTTACGTCGTACGATGCGTGAGTCTTATGCCAGTGAAAAAGATTCTGGTTTTAAGTGCCTTAACCCAGAGTTACGTTCAGTGGTTATCGTTGGTGGTAATGGTCAGCTTGGTGGTCTGTTTGGACGTATGTTCAAGCTTTCTGGTTACGAAGTGAAAATCCTTGGCAGCCAAGATTGGGATAAAGCCGATGAGATCTTAGATAATGCTGGCCTTGTGGTTGTAACGGTTCCAATTCACCTGACAGAAGGTGTGATTGCGAAGTTGGGTAACCTACCAAGCGATTGTATTCTGTGTGATTTGACGTCGATAAAAGCAAAGCCTCTACAAGCTATGTTAGACATGCACCAAGGCCCTGTGGTTGGATTACACCCAATGTTTGGTCCTGATGTTCCAAGCCTTGCGAAACAAGTGATTGTTTACAGTGATGGGCGTAGTTCTGAAAGCTATCAATGGTTGCTGAATCAATTTGGTATTTGGGGCGCGAGCCTTTGCCAGATGGATGCTGCGGAACACGATCACGGCATGACTCTGATTCAAGCTCTTCGTCACTTCACCTCTTTTGCTTACGGCTTACACCTAAGTAAAGAGAACCCGAACATTGATCAGCTTCTGAAGTTAAGCTCGCCAATCTACCGACTTGAGATTGCGATGGTTGGTCGTCTGTTTGCTCAAGACCCGAACTTGTACGGTGATATCATTCTTTCTTCAGATGAGAACATTGAGATGATTCGACGTTTCCATAGTCGTTTCGGTGAAGCATTAGAAATCTTGGATGGGAAAGATAAAGCTAAATTCGTTGATAGCTTTAATCAAGTCAGTGATTGGTTTGGCGATTACTCGCAGCAGTTCTTGCAAGAGAGCCAAAGTCTTCTAAAACAAGCACATGACTCGATTCATCGTGGTTAATACGATTTGAAGTCATAAAAAAGAGCGACCATTTGGTCGCTCTTTTTGTTTGTGCTGAACGCTATGAAAGCATTTGGTCTACTGTAGGCTAAAAGCAATTAGATCATCATAGGCCAAATCAACATCCCTCAATAACCAATAACCAATAGCCAATAACCAATAACTAGTTAGTCGTGATAGGTTTCTTACTATCTTCACTCGATACGGTGTCTATGGTCGAGCTAATGTAAGGCACGTTAGTCAGGTTGATCTGCAAGCGAACCACATTATCAATCAGTTGAACCAATGGACCCCACTTAACCTTTTTCTCTTTCTCGAACACGTAGTTGAAGTTCTCAGGTGTCCAATCCATCAAGTATTGAGGGTTCAATGAACGACCAAGGAAGCGTACCTCATAGTGCAAGTGTGGCCCGGTTGAGTTACCTGAGTTACCACAGCTCGCAATCACATCGCCTTTACTCACAAATTGACCGCTACGTACTTTGAACTTCTGTAGGTGCGCATAAGAGCTCATGAAGCCGAATGAGTGACGCATAGTTATAAAGTTACCGAAGCCTTTCTTACTTGGGCGCACGGTTTCAATTACGCCATCTGCTGGCGCGACAATATCTTCACCACGCTTACATGTTAGGTCGATACCAGTATGAACGTGGCGTTTACCTGTTATAGGGTTAGAGCGACGACCATAAGAGGATGATATGCGTTGATAAGCCATAGGGCTGTCATTTGGAATCAAACGAAACATTGTGGCTCTGACTGCTGAATCTACTGCAGCTGCATCAATTCGGTCTTCTAAAGAGACGTCATCAGTCAGCGGCTCTTCATCGGTCAGGCCAAGCACTGATTCCACATCAAATACACGCTTACCAAGTAACTGAATAGTGCCTTCTTTCTCGGTTAATGCTTGAGACAGTGAGTGATTGGTTTCTACCTGCTCAGCGTAAAGAAAGTCGGTTTGTTCTTTTTCAACAATCAGTGTTTCAATCAATTGTTGTGCATCATCGGCTTGTAGGGCGAGTTCTTGCTTGCCCTCAAAGTGCATGTATGCAGCTCCGCCAATCAATAGAGGTACTGAAAAAATTGCGGTAGTACATAGTAGTACGGCTTTTCGACCGAAATAAAACGTCTGATCCCCTTGGGTTAAGGGGATTGTAATGGAAACTTTCTTAGACATGGTTCTGTATTAACTAAATGCTTCTAATAGAAAAAGGGGAATGGAGACGTCACTCACTACCTAAATCGGTAAGGTGTTCAATCTCTCTATAAAGCAGTTCATCGTCGCCAACGTTAAGTTCCACAAGGCGCTTAAGGTGGCTGATACTATCAATATCTAAATGCTCTATACGTAAACGCATTGAGGTATTGATGGTCGAGACTATCGTTGCTTCTAACTGAATATTGATATCACTGTTTTCGAGCTTAAAGCTGACTTGAACAGGAATGTCAGCTCTGAGTTGCTGTAATTTATCGCACTGAATGAGTAGGCCATGAAGAGATAAGTCTTGTACTGAGCCTGATACATTTACGTTCCCTTGTGATATATCAGTCGGGGTTTGATAAACAACTCGTGAAAATTGACGTCTTTCAATCATAACTAATCTCTCTATATCAATACGTAACATATAACCAGATATATCAAAGGCCGCTATTATCGCGGCCTTTGTTCAAAATACAAGCTTATTTACTTTGCAATACGTTTGTATTTGATGCGGTGAGGTTCTGCCGCTTGTGCACCTAGAGTCTTTTTCAGCCACTCTGTATATTCAGTATAGTTACCTTCGTAGAAGTTAACTTGACCTTCATCACGGTAGTCTAAGATATGGGTCGCAATACGGTCAAGGAACCAACGGTCATGCGAGATAACCATTGCACAGCCAGGGAACTCAAGTAGTGCTTCTTCAAGAGCTCGTAGTGTCTCAACATCAAGGTCATTGGTTGGTTCATCGAGTAGCAGCACGTTACCGCCCGCTTTTAGCAGTTTCGCTAGGTGAACACGGTTGCGTTCACCACCTGAAAGCTGACCGATGATCTTCTGTTGGTCATTGCCTTTGAAGTTGAAACGAGAGCAGTATGCACGAGCAGGGATTTCGAAGTTGTTGATCTTAATGATATCAGCGCCTTCAGAGATCTCTTGGAATACTGTTTTTGTGTCGTCCATGCTGTCACGGAACTGATCAACAGAAGCAAGCTTAACCGTTTCGCCAAGTTCAACTGTGCCTGAATCTGGCTGCTCTGCGCCACTTAGCATCTTGAATAGTGTTGATTTACCCGCACCATTGGCACCAACGATACCAACGATAGCGCCTTTAGGCATGCTGAATGATAGGTCATCGATAAGAACGCGATCACCAAATGACTTCGTTAGGTTCTTAACTTCAAGTACCTTGTCACCTAAACGCTCACCTGGTGGGATGAACAATTCGTTGGTTTCGTTACGCTTCTGGTATTGGCCAGTCGTCATTTCTTCAAAACGAGCCATACGAGCTTTAGACTTAGCTTGACGACCTTTAGGGTTTTGACGAACCCATTCAAGTTCTTTCTCAATCGTTTTTTGACGTGCGCTTTCGCCAGCTTTTTCTTGCTTCAAACGCTCATCTTTCTGTTCTAGCCAAGATGTGTAGTTACCTTCCCATGGGATACCTTCACCACGGTCAAGTTCTAGAATCCAACCTGCAGCGTTGTCTAGGAAGTAACGGTCGTGGGTAATCGCCACAACAGTACCGCTGTAATCAACAAGGAAATGCTCAAGCCAAGCAACTGATTCTGCATCCAAGTGGTTGGTTGGTTCATCAAGAAGCAGCATGTCTGGCTTCTCAAGAAGTAGACGACAGATAGCAACACGACGACGTTCACCACCTGATAGGAATTCGATTTTCGCATCCCACTCAGGAAGACGAAGTGCATCTGCAGCTCGCTCTAGAGCTGTTTCTAGGTTATGACCGTCTTTTGCTTGGATCAGTGCTTCAAGTTCACCTTGCTCTTTCGCTAATGCATCGAAATCTGCATCAGGTTCTGCGTAAGCAGCATATACTGCGTCGATGCGCTTAAGTGCGTCAGCAACATCTGAAACCGCTTCTTCTACGATTTCACGAACGGTTTTTGATTCGTCTAGGACAGGTTCTTGAGGTAGGTAACCTACTTTTAGACCTTGTTGTGCACGTGCTTCACCATCAATATCAGTATCAATACCAGCCATGATACGTAGTAGGGTAGATTTACCTGAACCATTTAGACCCAAAACACCGATTTTAGCGCCAGGAAAAAAGCTAAGAGAAATGTCTTTAAGAATTTGACGCTTAGGTGGAACAGTTTTGCTCACCCGAGACATGGTATATACGTATTCAGCCATTGCCGATCGATCCTAATTATTGTTCAAAATTGTTTGCTATTTTATACCAATATCCTCAAAGATGTTACTCCTAGGACAGAAAAGCCATTCTTGAACTAATCCTCACCTATTATTGTCACATTGGTCATTAAAACTATATTTAATAAGCTTTCGAGGCGATGTGTTAAATATTAACAATATTTACACTCAAACTCTTTACATTTGATGTGATGTCGGGCGTAAATAGACTTCACGTATTCATACACGCACTAAGGAAAGAGCGAATGTTTTTCCGCATTGGTAATACGAAAATTGCTGTCGCTGCATCGGCAATTTTGTTTTCATTTTCACAGGCTCCAATGGCTATGGCCAGCAATGCTTCCGAGCTTGAAATGCAGCGTGATGTTTATGACAGAGCGCAAGAGGTTTTAGACAACCGTGATCTAAAAGCTTATTCAGCACTTCGTAATAAAATTCAAACATACCCGTTAACACCTTACACTGACTATCGCGCCTTTTTATTGGGCTTAGGTGATCGAACGCCAAGCGAGGTGGATGCTTTTATTGAAGAGAACAAAGCACTGCCGTTTTCCAATCGTATACGAGCGCCTTATTTAGATTTATTGGCGGCTCAAAAACAGTGGAAGACGATCCTTGAGTTTCAAACCCAAGAGCCTGTTGGTGAAAAATATCAATGTATCTATTACCGCGCTAATTATGAACAAGGTAATCAAGATCTCGCCTTTAAAGGTGCGAAACAACTTTGGTTAAGTGGCAGTGGTGTTGATGATAACTGTGATTCACTTTTCGAAAGTTGGGATGAAGCGGGCTTAAGAACGGATCAGCTGATTCTGGACAGAATGCTTTTAGCGTTCGAGAGTCGAAACGGTAAGTTAATGAGCTACTTGGTTAAGCAATTAGATCATGATGAGTCAATTACTCAAGCGAAGCAGATGAAGGCGTTGTACAACAAGCCTGAAAATGTACTCGCGTTTGCTAAGAAGCACCCAGCGAATGAATTCTACCAAGCTCAAACTGAATTTGGTTTCGAGAAGCTAGTAAGGAAATCCGCAAGCAGCGCTCAAGAGGTTTTTGATGATGTTGTGAAAGCTCAAAAATTTTCGAAAGAAAAATCCCAAGAGCTCGCGGATTACCTAGCGTTCCGCTTGATCAATACCGACTCTGAAGAGTTGATGGCGTGGCGAGACAAAATGCTCGCGAGTTCATCAAAGCAAGTTTTGCTGGAAAGACGAGCTCGCTTAGCGATTCAACATGCCGATTGGACGGGTTTGAAAGAGTGGATTGCGCGCTTAGATGGTAAACATCAAGCTTCGCTTCGCTGGCAGTATTGGCAGGGTAGAGCTGAGATTGCACTAGGCGATACTGCTGAAGGTAATAAGCGACTGTCAGACATTTTGGGTCAGCGTAATTTCTACAGTGTGGCTGCCGCTAAGCAATTAAATAAGCCAGTTAGCTATCCAACTTCGACCCTTAAATACAGTGCAGAAATGGTGAAACCATTCGACACTTCTTTGGTTCGTATCGGTGAGCTGATTGAGCGAGATAAAATAGCGGCTGCAAAGAGTGAGTGGCGCTGGTTATTAAGTCATGCAGATAAAGAGCAAAAAGCGATGCTTGCTGCTCATGCTGCGACACAGCGATGGAATCACTTTACGGTAACGGCGAGTATTTCTGCGAAGATGTGGGATAACATTGCGTTACGTTTCCCTGTCGCTCATAAGTGGTGGTTTAATTTCTATGCCGAGAAGCACGATCTCGATCCAATTACTTTGATGTCTTTAGCAAGACAAGAGAGTGCGATGGATTCAGAGGCTCGCTCTCCAGTTGGCGCGCGTGGCATCATGCAAATTATGCCAAAGACGGCACAATACACGGCTAATAAACATAAGATTAAGTACCAGGGCAGCGATGATCTTTATGATGTAGGTAAGAATATTGAGATAGGCAGTCATTATTTAGATGGCCTACTCGCTCAATATGATGATAACCGCATCTTCGCATTTGCCGCGTATAATGCTGGGCCTAGTCGTGTGAAACAGTGGCGATCACGCAGCGATGAAAAGCTCGATGCATTTGCTTTTATCGAGATGATCCCATTCAAAGAGACTCGTGGTTACGTTCAGAATATCTTGATGTTTGAGACTTACTATCGAGATATCCTGGGTGAGAAAGGGACGTTTTTAGCACCTCACGAGGCAAAAACGAAATACTAAGCTTTCTGTATTTTTCTCCAAGCTGAGTAATATTAAAGGCAGTGAGTGCGAACCATTTCCACTTACTGCCTTTTTACATTGGATCACATCAAGTGTTTCGGTATAAAGTGTTCGACGCTTTCAATCGTTAAGCGACTCTTTAAAGTCAGAATTTAAAAGTAAGTGTAGAGATATG
Organism: Vibrio sp. 10N.286.46.A8; assembly: GCF_041470165.1. Lineage (NCBI taxonomy): Bacteria > Pseudomonadati > Pseudomonadota > Gammaproteobacteria > Vibrionales > Vibrionaceae > Vibrio > Vibrio sp. 10N.286.46.A8. Next base: position 13,032 of record NZ_JBFRLX010000028.1, on the reverse strand, counting down.
GCATCACAACCTGAATATGAGAATTGGCAACAACTGATGGACTTGGTAAAGACGGCTGTCGAAAAAGATCAACATGAACTATTGTTGACCATGATGATGACACCAGACGAGCGAGATGCTTTGGTTGCTCGAATTAATATCTTTTGTGAGCTGATGAAAGGTGAGATGTCGCAACGACAGGTTAGCCAAATGCTGGGAGTAGGTGTCGCGACGATAACCAGAGGCTCGAATGAGCTAAAGGCCAAATCTGAACAAGAGAAAGCCGTGATCGCCGACCTTTTGCTCAAACAATAACAGAGTTAAGCAACCACTGAGTAGTGTGGCTATGAATTCGATAAAAACGCTAACTGAATGTTAGCGTTTTTTATTTCTGGTGATTGTTCTCTGAGACTTTCGAAGTTTAGCGAAGATCTAGATAGGAAAGTGCTCTGGATTCACAAATGGGATCAGCGCTAAAATTAAAGCCTGATGATAGACAGAGCTGCGTGTTAGTTGGTTATGTGTTAGTAGGCCAATCGCCCCGCCTTTTTGTTTGATATTATCGGTGCCAAACACATCATCCATAACATCCCCTAGCTCATTCGCATGCTGGAGCTTATCAAGCACAACAGGTGGCAGCATCAAGCTTGCAGATCGAGATTCTCCGCGCTGACCGTTTGCTTCAACGACCATCCAAGCAAATGTAACCTTTCCTTCGATTCCAGACTCTAATCCAACATGAAAATCCGAATCAGGTTGAGCTTGAGTTGCGTTGTGCACGCGGTTTACTGCTCCTTGATAGGTTTCTTCATTACTCATGGGTTGATCGGCAACGCCACTAGGGACGCTGATGCCTTTGAAGTCAAATTCAGTATCAGGAAAAGCAGATAAGAATGCACTTTTAACGGCGCTAATTTTAGCTGGATTCAGCGATGCGATGATTACAGATTTCATGTGGTTGATTCTTTTTATTATCGATAAAATTGAGTTGATGCTGTCGGTACCATTCCGTCAGCTCTTCTAATGGCATAGGCTTACCAAAATAATAGCCTTGCAGCATATCGCACTGCGCATCTTGTAACCACTGATGCATGCATTGAGTTTCAATTCCTTCGGCTGTGACCTTTTTCCCTTGAGCATGGCATAGCCCGATAATGGGTTTCACTATGTTCTGGTTATCTGTCTCAATCAAGGTGTCCAAAAAGGTTTTATCCAATTTAATCTTCTGAGTTGGATACTGAACCAGTTGAGTGATCGAGGTGTAACCAGAACCAAAGTCGTCGATTGCTAATCTATAGCCCATGTATGATAACTGGTTAAGTAATGGGAACCCCTGAGAGTTTGAGTAAAAGGTTTCTGTGATTTCAAAATCGATCAAATTGGGCGGGATCTGATTGATTTTCGCATGCTCTTTGATGAAATCAGCAAGGTGAGTGGTTTTAATCCCGGCTGAAGATAAGTTAATCGATAGCTGAATAGAGTGATCGAATTGAGCTTGAAGTTGATGGAATGAAGCAAATGCATTCTGGATAACCCAGCGATCAATTATTTCGAATAATCCGGTTTGTTCGGCGATAGGAATGAATTCATCGGGTGGCACTAAACCAAGGTGTTTCGAGTGCCAACGTAATAGCACTTCTACACCAATAATATAACTTCCTGTTGAGTCCATATAAGGCATGTAAACGAGCTTAAACTCTTCATCAAAATTATTTTCTCTGAGGGCGCTCTCAATACTGGCTTGACGCTGAATGGTTTTATCTAAGTCTAACGAGTAATCTGCGAATTGGTTTTTACCTGCACGTTTGGCTTGATACATCGCGGTATCAGCATTCGAAAGAAGCTTCTCGATTGTATCGCCATCATTAGGGTGGGTCGCAATACCAATACTGACCGTAATCGGGAAATTACCTGACTCGGTGACAAACCCCTTTTGTAGTGGGGTGAGTAAATCATTCGAAAATCGATGTGCGATATTTTCTTGGTGATTTGGAGCATTAATGTATACAACGAACTCGTCCCCAGAAAGTCGGGCTGGCAGACAGTGGGCATCTAATTCTGTTTTGTAGTGGTTACAAATATTGGAGATACGCTGAGCAAAACTGACGAGAATCGAGTCGCCGATCTGATGCCCGTATTTGTCGTTCACAAATTTGAAGTTATCTAAATCAAAGTAGAGAACCCAGGTTTCGGTGTTCGAACTAGGTTTTGACAACGACTGCTGCACGAAGGTTTGAAACTGGTGCCTATTGGCTATTTGGGTCAACTGATCATTTTCTGCCAACAACTTAGTCTGTTGGTACGTGTCATCCAACTCTTGGTACATATCATAAAAGCGTTGGGATAAGCGCCCCAACTCATCATTTGTTCCTAGGCGCTCAATGTTTTTTCTCTGTTTTTTCTCAACCTCTTGAAGCTGCCTATCTAAACGGGTGATCGGGTTTATCACCCAGCGAGATAGCAGGATCAGCAGTAAGGTAACACTGACAAATGCAGATAGGGCAAAGGATAGGCTCAGTTCATTCCAGATAGATTTGAGTTTGTTGTCTAATAAGAATGGTGCAGGATCGAGCGTGGCGTAGAGGCCAGGTGCTAGCTTTATAGATTGTGTTAACTCACGCCCCTGTGTCACTAACGTAGGGGTAAAAAACAAACTAGTTTGATAGTCGAACTCTATCTGTTTTCGTAGTGAATTAAACTTATCAAGAGAGACAGATACAACCACAAAAAACACATTGTTGGGTGGATCGTTTATTGGTGTCGAAACTGCTTTTTTATCAATAACATCATAATGAACTAATACCCCTTCACCTTGGGAATTCTGTATGTAGTCCGTACTCGAAGTTGCTAACGTTTTTTGATATTGATGCTCAATGAACTCTAATATCTTGGGATCCATTTTTGCGAAAGGATCATTGGTATTGTCAGCGTAATATTTAAGAGCTCGATCGCTATCAAGCAACGCGACCCTTGTAAAACTGTCGTTACCATCTTGCAGTAACTTAATCGTTTCGTTTAGGTTATCAGTCAGTTCACGTTGGTGGTCGACATTTTCATCAACCATAAAATAACGCTTAACTAGGTCACTATTGGTGAGGGTGTAGGAGTAATTGTTGAGGAAAGAACGAGACTGTTGAAAATAGCCTGCTAATTTTTCCATGCTTAATTGCAGTGCATTGTCTTCACGTTTGATAAAGCTGCTTTTTTGTGTGGAATAGATGATATAGCTAGAAGCCGCTGTACTGATCAGTATTACGGGGGCAATCACAAGTAATATTTTAGTACTTAGCTTCATGGTTATTCACAACATGGTTTATAAATTTTAGCGCGCAAGTTTATGTTATTTCGAGAGTTCTTGCCATCGATTATATTGTGTTTGAAGAGTTTTGTTTGGGTTTTAAGTTTTTGTATTTACTGATTAAATTATCAGTAATGAGTGTTTAAGTAAGTACGGTGGGGGTGATTGAAGTGGATAGGAGTGAGAATCAGTAACACAACCAATTCATTTTTAAGTATACAGACTTTGCGTATTCCTTAGTTCGAGTTTTATTCCATTAGTTACTTTCTTTTAGCATTTGGCCTGCAGTAGGCCAAATGCTTGTATTAGTGAAAAGCTTATAGCAGTTAAAATGGGGGAACAGATAATAAAAAGTTAAGACAACTTAACCTGAGTAGCCTTAATGTTCTCACTTGGGTAGCAACCTAACACTTTTAGGTGACGAGTTATGGCTGTTAGTTCCGTTATCGCTTGCTGCATATTATCTGAATCTAAGTGTGCTTCTAAATCCACATAGAACATCTCTTCCCAAGGGTTACCCATGATAGGACGAGATTCCAGCTTGGTCATGTTAATACCTAAGCGTTGCAGAATCAGTAGTGTTTCAACCAAAGAACCGGCTTCTTGAGAAGTTGACATGATAAGCGTCGTTTTAGCTGGGATTTGAGTTGACACTTCTACCGGTTTACGCGCAACAACGATGAAACGAGTGTGGTTCTCAGTTTGGTTTGCAATGTTGCCTTGGATTGGCTGAAGCCCATAAAGCTTGCCGCTCGATGCATTGCCAATTGCTGCCACATCATCGCCTTCCAGATCTTTAACCTTCTTCATTGCATCAGCTGTACTTGCGCAAGACTCAAGGCTGACACCTTTAAGACGACTCAAAAACTCACTGCACTGTTGGTGAGGTTGTGGGTGTGAATAGAGGGTTTTGATGTCTTCTAAACGAATATCATTTTTCGCAACCAAGCAGTGTTCAATTGGTTGAGACAGTTCACCAACGATATAAAGCGTTGTATGTTGCAGTAGGTCGTAGACCTCGTTGATTGAACCTGAACTGGTGTTCTCAATCGGTAGCACACCGTAGTCGGCATGGCCCGATTCCACCGTCGATGCTACTTCTTTGAAATGATTGCAGTTAAGCTCAATCAATTCCATATTCTTGCGGCTGAAGTATTCACGGCTCGCAAGGTGAGAATACGATCCCTTAGAACCTAAGAATGCAACGCGAGCTAGTGGTTTACGACTTTGCGGATTCGCTAGGTTTTGTAAGTATGACTGCTGCAGTAAAACGGAATCTTCGATGATGGTGTGAAACAGCTTAGTAATGTACTGAGCATCCAATTCGTACTTGTCTTTACCGTTGTTGATCAATTTGACTAGTAGTTGTTGCTCTCGTACTGCATCACGAACGGGTTTTGATGTTTCCACCTTGCTTTTAGCGACTTCGATACTCAGCTTACGACGTTCTGAAAGTAATTTTAGGAGTTCGTCGTCTAAATCATTGAGACGAAGGCGGATATCATCTAGTGAAATTGTTCGGTCAGTCATAAATGTGTCCTTATAAAAAAGCCCCCCTAGTGTGGGAGGCTTCTTGTTCGTTTTTGACTTGTTTTTCTAAAACGACTTAGCCTCCGATTTACGGAAGAAAAAAGAAGTCAAAAATAAACAAAGAGTGAGAGTGCATAAAAAGTGATTGTTTTATGAATGTTTAAACACAATAAGCAAGCGAGCTATGAGCGTCAAGCAAAAAAATAGCGCCCTGAGGCGCTATTTTTTAATCTGTCATATTTCCTTATTCTACTTCAGCTTCTAGCTCTTCGATTTCAGGCTTTTCAGCGCGGCGCGCTTCTGGTTTATGGCGTAGCTTGTTGAGTTGACGCTCTAGTTTTTGTTCTACTTCGTTGATAGCTACGTAGAGGTCGTCATGAATTGATGAAGCAACAAGTTGGCCTTTTGGTACCGTTAGAACGGCTTCAAATTTTTTATTTTTATTTGGTTCTTCGCTAAAGCTCGCTTGGCAACCAATGATGTCTACTTGCCATTTATCCAGCTTCTTAAATTTGCTTTCTATGTGATCACGGATTGCAGAGGTAATGTCGATATTTTTACCAGTGATGTTCATTTTCATAGAAGTTTTCCTCTGTTGTATCCCTCATGGGTTAACTTCAGATTACGACTTTTAGGAATAAAGAATGTGATCTAGATCTTGTTTTGGTTGGGTGGGATAAGCATTAAAATCAAATGTGATCTCACGCAAGTCTTGATATCTTTTTGTCGAAAAATACTTGTTATCCCTATGAAAAACGATAAGTTGGAGGCAAGGCTTCGCTAAAAATTAAACCAGTTTTTAGGGGCGGACTACAGCCTATAGAAAGTGCTTGATTGAAATTTACTCAATAGTGTTTTGTGATATAGGTATCATGATGTAGCTCTCTGCGTAAGCTTCTTCAGAATTAGATAAACAAAAGCCGCATAAGTTTTCTTATGCGGCTTTTATGTTTTTAACCTTATCTAACACCTTTGTTCCTCAAGCTCTGATGTTAAGGGCGAAGTTAATCGTTAGTGTTCAGTAATCTCGCTGTACCGTCCTCTCGGATGGCATTGATTGCTTGCAATTGTTTGTAAATGACGAAGTAACGATTGATGTTGGCGACATAGGTTACGGGTTCTTTACTCACGTACTTACGAGTGATGATTTCCACGTTTTTAAACCAGATATTTGGGTTATAACCCTTTTTTTTAGCAATGTTCCGCATCTTTCTTATCTTAGCGGGGCCTGCATTGTAAGAAGCTAAAGTGAAGTAGATTTGATTGTCAGGCGATATCGCTGGATCGTCAAAATATCGGTCTTTGATAAAGCGCATATATTTCACACCAGCATGGATGTTGTTATCCACCTTATGTATGTTTTTTATATTGACGTTTTTGTCTTTGGCGGTACTTGGCAACACCTGCATTACACCGATGGCGCCTCGGTGAGAAACCCTGCTTTGATCAAGTCCAGACTCTTGGAAACCTTGAGCTGACATCATCAAAGGGTCGAATTCGTATTCATTCGAATATTTTTCAAAGACATCTGCCAGTTTTGCCACTCGATCTACTTTATTTGGGTTGAGTGCTCGTCCTAACCAACGAGTGTTGTCGATGTATTTATTATAGATAACGTTCCCAAGTAGAGTTCCTGTTCGTGCGGTCTTTACGTATTTGTTGATCTCTTTCTTTAGCTGAGGGCTGTCTTTTCTCAGTGCCCAAGCAATTTGACCATTTTCACGCAGCGGCAACTCAGTGTGTACCTGAATGTTTTCCATAACATCGAGCCAGAGCTTAGCTTTGTGGCTATCTAGAACTGTTCCTTGTATATAACCCTGATTAACCAGTTCTATAAGCTCGTAGTCTTGTAATGATTCTTCGATAAAGTGGACATGCAGTGGTGGTAAACCTAGTGCGTTAAGCTCTTTGTTGACTCTTTGAACACTCTCGAAGTAACTCGAGCTAGCTCGGATCCAGACCTCTTGACCACTTAATTGCTTGATTTCGGTGATAGGGGCAGAATTTTTTCCGGTGATAATCAGTTCTTTCCCATCTTTGATCATTGGATCGGAAAAATCGATGACACTTAATCGCTTGTCGGTGATCGTTAGGTTGGCGACAGCAACATCACCGTAACCAGATTCTAACGAGGGGAGTAAATCATCTCGTTGCACGGGGATGATTTGAACGTTGAGGTAGGGGTGCTTCTTACGAAGACTTTTCTCAAAGTGGTAGAGCATTTCTGCCACAATACCTTTTGGCTTGCCATCTTCTATGTAGTAAAAGCCCAGATCAGCCGATACCAATACTCTCACTGTTCCTTTTGTTTTGAGTACATCTAAGTCTCCCATGTAAGGTTGATTGCTCAATGGGGACAGTTCTAATGCGTTGGAAAGTTGGCTAAATAACCCGATCCAGATAAATAATAACATCCTGCTCACATCCACACTCCATGTTGATGTTTTGTTAAAAGTTATCTATTGAAGATACTGCTTATGTTGCCATTCATCAAGTTTACCAGACGAAGTTCAAAAAAAATCGCGCTAACAAATTAGCGCGATTTTGAAGTGATTGTTTTAGTTAACGACGAGTGTGATTCGCTGACTAAGGCAGTGGATTGAGCTCGATTAACTTTTCTGTTCGTAACACTGCGTCTTCTAAGCCTAGTTGTTCATAAGCTTCTAATTGAATGTCTAAAGACTTACGTGCAGCAATGGTGTCAGGGTAAGTCTTCTGCAACTCTTGTGTTCTGTTTATAGCTGCAATCCAAGCTTCACGACGCAGGTAGAAATCAGCGGTTGCTAAGTCATACTCCGCGAGGCGGTTTTTCAGTGCGAACATGCGTTTTTGTGCATCTTCAGCGTATGGGCTTGCAGGGAAACGTTCTAACAGTCGTTTGAAATCAGCAAAGGCAAGTTTCACTGGCTCTGGATCTCGGTCGCTACGATCGATATTAAAAATATCATGCATGAAGTTTCGGTCTTGTGCCATATGCGTTAAACCGCGCATGTAAAGAACCCAATCTTGTTTCTCATGAGTTGGGTTTAAACGTAGGAATCGCGAAATAGTCGCAAGGCCAAGTGCCAAGTCATCATTTTTGTAGTAAGCGTAAATCAGATCCAGTTGTACTTGTTCAGAATAGGCGCCGAATGGGTAACGAGAGTCTAAGGCTTCTAGCTTTTCGATTGCAGAAAGCCAGCTACCACTCTGCAGTGATTCTTGGGCGTCAGAGTAAAGAACCGATGGCGGTACATCCGGTACTATTTCTTCACTACTTGAACAACCAACTAAGAGTGATACGGCTAATAGACCCGTTAAAGTAAGGTGTTTCATGTCAGGCGTCGATTCCTTGAATTAAATATTTCGTAAGCTTCCGTTACTTTCTAACCAGTAACAGATACAATGATGCAATTATTCTATTTTATCCATACTAATGGGTATTAGTCTCACGGTTTTTAAAAAAGTTCGATATGGCTCAGCAGATAACATTAACAGACACAGTAAAAAGCAGCCAGTTAGGTCAACGTTTAGACCAAGCTGTCGCTGAACTATTTACCGATTTTTCTCGCTCTCGTATTAAAGAGTGGCTTCTTGACGGCAAAATCCAAGTGGATGGCGAAGTTATCACTAAACCGCGCACCATAGTTTTGGGCGGTGAAGCGATCATCTTACAAGCAGAGCTTGCGGATGAAGAGCGCTGGGAAGCACAAGATATTCCGTTAGACATTGTCTATGAAGATGATGATTTATTGGTTATCAATAAACCTCGCGATCTGGTTGTACACCCAGGTGCAGGTACGCCGGATGGAACCATACTAAACGCATTGCTTTTCCATTACCCTCAGATTGCTGAAGTACCTCGTGCGGGTATTGTGCACCGTCTTGATAAAGACACAACTGGTCTTATGGTTGTGGCTAAAACGGTTCCAGCTCAAACTCGCCTTGTACGAGCTCTTGCTAAACGTCGTATTACTCGTGAATATGAAGCAATTGCTATTGGTAAAATGACCGCGGGTGGTGTGGTTGAGAAAGGCATTAGCCGTCATGCAACTAAGCGTACGTTAATGGACGTTAATGAACTGGGTAAGCCTGCGGTAACTCACTACCGTGTTGCTGAGCACTTCCGCGAACATACTCGTATTCGTCTGCGCCTAGAAACGGGTCGTACTCACCAAATCCGTGTTCACATGTCATACCTTCAGCACCCGTTGTTAGGTGATATTGCGTACGGTGGTCGTGCACGTATTCCAAAAGGTGCATCTGAAGAGCTAACGACAATGATTCGTTCTTTTGATCGCCAAGCGCTACACGCGGTTATGCTGAAGTTTGTTCACCCGATTACTGGTGAAGAAGTAGAGTTCCACGCACCTGTGCCAAATGACATGGTTGTGATGGCTGAAGCGTTGCGTGTTGATGCTCGCGAAAACATAGAAGACGACATTTAATCGTGTCAATGATCATCCCTGACTGGAATGCACCAAAAAACGTGAAAGCATTTGCTTCGACTCGTTTTGATGGTTGTTCTACAGGTGCTTATCAAGGGTTAAACCTTGGTATGCATGTTGGGGATGATGCTTTACTTGTTGAAAGTAATCGAACATGGCTAAAGCAACAATCTAAGATGCCCACGGCTCCAGTATGGCTAAATCAAACTCACTCAACGGATGTCATTACGGTTTTAGAACCTGTGGCGAATGTGCTTGATGCGGATGGTGCATTTACCACTGCAAAGGGGATTGTGTGTTCTGCGATGACAGCTGATTGCTTACCGGTCATCCTTACCGATACCAAAGGCACTCAAGTTGCTGCCGTTCATGCCGGTTGGCGTGGTCTTGCTGGTGGCATTCTTGAAAATGCCGTAGCAAAGTTTTCAAACCTAGATTCAGATAATCAGATCATTGCTTGGCTTGGCCCTGCTATTGGTAAAGATGCGTTTGAGGTTGGCAACGATGTGTTGGACGCTTTTGTTCGTTTTGACCCTCAAGCGAAATTAGCATTTAAAGCTAAATCTGAACCCGGTAAGTGGTTAGCAAACATGTCTCAACTTGCGACTCAACGATTAATGAAAGTTGGCGTGACTTCGGTGACAGATTCGAATCTATGTACATATGCAGATTCAGATGCTTTCTATTCTTATCGTCGTGATGGTATTACTGGGCGTCAGGCAACATTTATTTGGTTAGAGTAATCTCTGACTAGCATAACCACTCATCCAGTTCATTTATATTTTCATATCAGCTCTATTCTTCATCCTTATCCCTTGAAAATCTGCGTTACCGTATCCATCTTCTAACCATAAGATAAACATATCTAAGAGTAGGAAGGTTGGCATGCGTCTCGATCGATTCACTAGTAAATTCCAAATTGCGATATCTGATGCTCAGTCGCTCGCATTAGGTCGTGATCACCAATATATAGAACCTGTACACCTAATGGTGTCTTTGCTTAATCAAGATGGCAGTGCGATTCGTCCATTGCTCACTATGCTGAATATTGACGTTGTTCAATTGCGTTCTAAATTGAGCGAAATATTAGACAGAGTCCCCAAAGTAAGTGGTATCGGTGGTGATGTTCAGCTTTCTAACGCAATGGGAACGCTATTCAACCTATGTGACAAGGTCGCACAAAAGCGGCAAGACAGTTACATATCTTCAGAAGTATTCCTACTCGCTGCCATTGAAGACAAAGGGTCTTTGGGTAACTTACTTAAAGAACTAGGTCTGACCGAGCAAAAACTATCTCAAGCTATCGAGCAAGTTCGTGGTGGTCAAAAGGTTGATGACCCGAATGCGGAAGATAGACGCCAAGCTTTAGAGAAGTTCACCATTGATCTGACCGAGCGAGCTGAGCAAGGCAAGCTAGATCCTGTGATTGGTCGTGATGATGAAATTCGTCGCACGATTCAAGTCCTTCAACGTCGTACTAAGAACAACCCTGTCATTATCGGTCAACCCGGTGTGGGTAAAACCGCGATTGTCGAAGGTTTGGCTCAGCGTATTATCAATAATGAAGTTCCGGAAGGCTTAAGAGGCCGACGAGTTCTTTCATTGGATATGGGCTCATTGGTAGCAGGTGCTAAGTATCGTGGCGAATTCGAAGAGCGTCTAAAATCAGTGCTTAATGAATTATCGAAAGAAGAAGGCAATGTCATTCTCTTTATCGATGAAATTCATACTATGGTCGGCGCAGGTAAAGGCGAAGGTTCTATGGATGCGGGTAACATGCTGAAACCAGCATTAGCTCGTGGTGAACTGCATTGTGTCGGCGCAACAACGCTCGATGAATACCGACAATATATAGAGAAAGACCCGGCTTTGGAGCGTCGATTCCAAAAAGTGATCGTGGATGAACCCACTGTTGAAGACACGGTAGCGATTCTTCGTGGTTTGAAAGAGCGCTATGAACTCCACCACCATGTAGAAATTACCGATCCTGCTATCGTAGCGGCGGCAACGCTATCTCACCGATATGTTTCAGATCGTCAGTTACCAGATAAGGCGATTGATCTCATTGATGAAGCGGCTTCGAGTATTCGAATGCAGATAGATTCAAAGCCCGAGTCATTGGATAAGTTAGAGCGCAAAATCATTCAATTGAAGATCGAACAGCAAGCTCTGACGAATGAAAATGATGAGGCCAGTGAAAAACGCCTGCGCACGCTACAAAGTGAACTTTCTGAGAAAGAACGCGATTTCGCAGAGCTTGAAGAAGTTTGGAACGCTGAAAAAGCGGCGCTGTCTGGTACGCAACATATTAAATCAGAGCTAGAACAAGCTCGAATGGATATGGATTTTGCACGACGTGCTGGTGACCTTAACCGTATGTCTGAATTGCAATATGGTCGAATTCCAGAGTTGGAGAAGCAGTTAGATCTCGCGACTCAAGCTGAAATGCAAGAAATGACCTTGTTACGTAACAAGGTGACTGACGCTGAGATTGCCGATGTCCTTTCAAAGCAAACCGGTATTCCTGTTTCTAAAATGCTAGAAGCAGAAAAAGAGAAGCTTCTGAAAATGGAAGGTGTTCTGCATAAGCGGGTTATCGGTCAAGCGGAAGCGGTCGAAGTAGTATCGAATGCGATTCGTCGTAGCCGTGCTGGTTTGTCTGATCCGAATAAGCCTATTGGTTCGTTCTTGTTTTTAGGGCCAACAGGTGTCGGTAAAACCGAACTGTGTAAAACATTAGCGAACTTTATGTTTGATAGTGAAGATGCGATGGTGCGTATCGATATGTCTGAGTTTATGGAAAAACATTCTGTCGCTCGTTTAGTTGGTGCGCCCCCTGGTTATGTGGGTTATGAAGAAGGTGGGTACTTAACCGAAGCTGTTCGTCGAAAACCTTATTCTGTCATTCTGCTTGATGAGGTAGAGAAAGCTCACCCAGATGTTTTCAATATTCTATTGCAGGTTTTAGATGATGGACGATTAACTGACGGACAAGGTCGCACGGTCGATTTTAGAAATACCGTGGTAATCATGACATCGAACCTAGGTTCAACTCGTATTCAAGAGAACTTTAATACATTGGATTACCAAGGCATTAAAAATGAGGTTATGGAAGTTGTGGGTAAACATTTCCGACCTGAGTTTTTGAATCGAGTTGATGAAAGCGTTGTGTTCCATCCATTAGGCCAAGAGCACATTGAGTCAATTGCCGCTATTCAGCTTGAGCACTTGAAAAAGCGAATGGAAGACAATGGTTATGAGCTTGAAGTATCGGATAAAGCACTGAGGCTGATTTCTAAAGTCGGTTTTGATCCTGTATATGGTGCGAGGCCTCTTAAAAGAGCAATTCAGCAGAGTGTTGAGAACCCATTAGCGAAAGCGATACTTGCGGGGAAAATCAATCCGGATAAGAAAGTGCAGCTATTAGTGAATAACGACCGAATTATTGCTCACCAATAATCAAGGTAAGAACGATAGGTACGATTAGTCGGAATTAAGACGCAATCGTACCTATTTTGAACGCTTTGAGTGAATAGTGTCCGAACGATCGCCTGTGGCGATTTTTTTCTGTTTTTGGTCTTGTGTAAAGGGGGATTCTCTCTATAATGCGCCTCCGTTGCTAGGGATAACCAAGCGGTTTGAAGTAAGTAACGAGACGACATTAAGCATTTAAGATGCTTTGAAAAATTAGCTGGAAAAAGTGTTTGACACTGGAATCCAATTCGCTAGAATGGCCGTCCACTTAGAGAGACTCCTTCCTAAAAGGAACGCTCAATAAGTAAAGCTCTTTAACAATTT
>NZ_JBFRLX010000027.1:0-51326 GCF_041470165.1 Vibrio sp. 10N.286.46.A8 | reverse complement strand
AGGTTTAGTCGATGCGTGGTTCTTAGATGGCTTTGCTCCAAGCAAAAACCCTGAAATGTGGAATCAAAACCTATTCAACGGCATGGCCAAACTGGCAAAACAAGATTGCAGCTGTGCAACGTTTACCGCTGCCGGTTTTGTTCGCCGCGGTTTAATCGAAGCCGGCTTTGCAATGAAAAAAGTTAAAGGCTTTGGTACTAAGCGTGAAATGATTGCCGGCCGACTTGACGAAAAGCACGCTCATACCAACATCAAACCTTGGTATGGCCTAGCTCAACACAGTGATTCACAAGATATCGCCATTATCGGTGGTGGTGTTGCCAGCGCTGCGCTCGCAAAAACGTTAAGCCGACGTGGTAAAAACATCACCCTTTATTGTGAACACCCACAAGCTGCGGGCAATGCCTCAGGTAACAACCAAGGTGCCATTTATCCGCTACTCAGCGAAGCGACATCGAACGTGTCTCGCGTGTTTGGTCCAGGGTTGCTGTTTGCTCGTCAGTTTATTAATCAGGCGGCACAATCTATTGAGTTTGACTACAGTTGGTGTGGCGTTAATATTCTGATGTGGGATGAAGGCTCCACTAAAAAGCTCAATCGCATGTTAGAAGGCAATTTCCACACAGATCTGATTCAGCGTTTAACGCCAGAGCAAGCCAACGAAAAGATTGGCTTACCAGTCGATAAAGAGAGTGTCTACTTTCCACTGGGAGGTTGGTTAAGCCCTCTCCAATTGACTCAAGGTTTGATTGGCAGGTTAGAAGAGACCAACCAAGTGAGCGCGCACTATCAACATCAAGTAACGCAACTTGAATGGTTAGAAACAGAACAGCAATGGTTGCTGACGATTGAGACGCCTCAAGGTGAAATTCAAACCAAGCACGACCAAGTAGTTGTCGCGAATGGACACAAGTTCACCCAATTTGAGCAAACTCGCCCTGTACCTCTGACGCCAGTTAAAGGGCAAGTGAGTCATATTCCGACTACAGAAAACCTCAGTCAACTAAAAACGGTGTTGTGTTTTGATGGTTACTTGACGCCACAGAACCCAAATAATGGTCACCACTGTATTGGCGCGAACTACGACAAGACCAATATCGACCAAGAGTTTGATATTGAGGTTCAGCAATATAATGGTGAGCGCCTACATGTGTCGCTACCAGACCAAGCATGGACAAAAGATGTCGACACCAGTGGCAACCTAGCGCGCCAAGGTATCCGAAGCGTAAGCCGTGACCACCTTCCGTTTGTCGGAAACGTTGGCGATTTTGAATCAATCAAAAAACAGTACCAAGACCTGCACAACTTCAACCCGCAACGTCACTCTGTTGATGATGTTCAAACGGTAGCAAGCTTCCCTAACCTATACTGCTTTATCGGGCTAGGCTCACGTGGCTTGAGCTCTGCGCCATTATTAGCTGAAGTGTTAGCATCACAAATCTGTGGCGATCCCCTACCCTTGCCTGTTGATGTGCTTGAGGCGATTCACCCAAGCAGAATGTGGGTGCGCAGACTGCGTAAAGGCAAAGCATTAACGGCTGGATGGGTTGCAGACAAGCACTCTAAATCAAATTCATAGTTTCTAGTTCAGCTATTCTGAACATCTGAAGTTTCTGAATATCAGAAATATCTAAAACTAAAGGCTAGAAAGCCCGAGCGACATTATGTCACTCGGGCTTTTTGTTGTTCGTGTTGATCTAAACTGATGTTCTAAACGGAGCAGTATTTACAGCTTAGCAACCGCGTCTTTAATCTGTTGGGCGATCTCTTCGTTGCTGATAGCACCAGACTCAAAATCAAAGTTATCGTAGAAGCTAGGCACTGAAAGCGATGCTTTAACGTTACCACCAAAGTACGGAGCCGAACCAGTTGCTGCGCCAAGTACTGTTTGTGCGCCACCAGGGCCTGGTGATGTCGCTAAGTAAACCGCAGGTTTCTCGCCAAATACTGAACGCTCAATGCGTGTCGCCCAGTCAAATAGGTTTTTGTACGCCGCTGGGTAGTGGCCGTTGTGCTCAGCGAAAGAGATAACAAATGCGTCAGCTTCTGCTAGGTCACGTAAGAATGCTTGAGCACCTTCCGCTTGACCAATCTCTTTTTCAGTGTCTTCACTGAACATAGGAACGTTGTAATCGTTGATGTTTAGAACTTTGACTTCAGCACCTTCAATCAAGTTAGCTGCGTAAGTTGCTAGAGTTTTGTTGATAGAGGTAGAGCTGGTGCTTGCGCCAAATGCGATAACTTTCATGATGTGACCTTTTCTGTGATTCCGTTAAGTGGGATTAGAATAACGTAGTCAGAAAATGGAACCATCACAAGGATTGAACGGACTCATTCAAAAAATTCGAATGAGTCTCAAATTATTGGTTCGCTCAAAAATGAGGAGGGAGAGTTGTGAGCGAATTACGGTAGACGAATAATGCTAAACGACTAAAGTTACGCTTGGTTTTGCAGCTCAACCCAAAGGTCATTAACGATCGTACGATCGGCTGGCGTCAATTCAGAACGTGCGTCTTCTAGGCTCTTCTCAATACGCAATTTAACTTCTGCTACGTCTTCAATGCCGTCTTCTTCACATGAAGCTACTGAAAGAGAAATATGACCACGTAAGTAACCACCAGCAAACAGTTCATCATCTGATGCGTTTTCAATGCGAGCATCAATTAATTCAAGTAGTTTTTCTTCAAATTCGATAATCATAATATTCTCTTATTTCACAATAAATTGGCTAGTACATAAAGGTTCTACATCGTAGAAGCTGCGTAATGCTTCAGAGAGCATTTTCACGCGAGGCGGCAGACCAGCTTCAAAGATACCCATGACTTCGCTGTGTACTTTATTCATAAAGGCCAAACGATCTGGCTCAAAATCGCCGTGTAGATTGTCACAGCTAACATTAAAAGGAAAGCCTGCGCTGGTCGCAATGATCCATTCATACGCTTGTGGGCGAATTTCCACTTTTTCAAACTCAGCTTGAACCGACTCAGTTCGGCCATCAGGCTCATACCAGTAACCAAAATCTTCCAATAAGCGACGCTCAGGACCAGCCACACACCAGTGCGCTATCTCGTGAAGTGCTGAAGCATAAAAGCCACGAGCAAAAACGATACGGTGATGAGGAATCTCCTCATCGGCTGGCAGGTAAATGGGCTCGTCCGCTCCCAGTTCTAGCTTAGTATTGAAGCTCTCGAAAAAGGCTTGATTGAAAATGTCGATGATGTCTGGGTATTGGTGTGTCATAAGATCAAATTTAAGTAAAAAGAACTGGGGCATTTTGCGTTTTTTTAAGCGCTCGGTAAAGCCCTATCACTGGCAATGACATTAGGTTCATCATAATACTTTACGATGACAATCGATTGCTGATCCCAGATTACACCACTTTGAGGTAAATGATTAGTTTAGCTAATCTGAAATGCCTATTCACGGTACAAATATTCATTCGTCAATCAGCGTTTTTACTACTACACTCGCGCTTAATTTTTATATCCCTATGGCCTATAAGACTCCAATTTATAGACCTAAATTATAGAGCTACAGCAATGCTACTAAGTGTTTTGTATATCATTGGCATCACGGCAGAAGCCATGACCGGTGCTCTCAGTGCTGGCAAACAAAAAATGGATTGGTTTGGTGTAATGCTAGTTGCGAGTGCAACGGCAATTGGCGGAGGTACAGTAAGAGATATTTTACTCGGCCATTACCCTTTAGGCTGGGTTGAAAACCCCCAGTACCTGGCGATCACTTGTATTGCTGGTGTTATCACAACGGGATTAGCCAAATGGGTAATCAAGCTAAAAGGCTTGTTCATTCGTTTGGATGCGCTGGGGCTTATCGTATTTAGTATCATTGGTACTAAAGTAGCGATGACCATGGGTCTGCACCCAATGATTTGTATGGTGTCTGCATTAGTGACTGGCGTGTTTGGTGGCCTACTGCGCGATCTTATCTGTCGTCAAACGCCACTAGTCTTGCATGAAGAGTTGTATGCATCTGTCGCCCTTGTCGCTTCAGGCTTGTACTTAGGTCTTCTTGAACTAGGCATAAACGATGTGACCGCGACGATCGTGACATTGGTTGTAGGCTATTTACTGCGCATGGCAGCAGTGAGATTCAAATGGCGCTTGCCTTCGTTCCAGCTTGATCCGGAAAGCTCTGTGCATTAGATAATATATTCTCAATGACGCAGAATATAAAAAGGGTTGCTTCATTACGAAGCAACCCTTTTTGGTTTCTCTCAAATCAGTTTCAAATCTGTTCTGAATAAAACGAAGCAGAACTAGATTTTTGGCGTTTCTGTTGTCACACCAAAGTTTTGACCACGGTGACGCAGTAAGTGGTCAAGCAACACGATAGCCAGCATCGCTTCAGCAATAGGCACTGCACGGATACCAACACATGGATCGTGACGACCTTTAGTGATTAACTGCGTTGCTTCACCGTCTTTAGTGATCGTGTCACCAGGAACGGTAATGCTTGATGTTGGTTTAAGCGCAATGCTTGCCACAATATCTTGGCCAGTAGAAATACCACCTAAGATACCGCCAGCATGGTTGCTGCTGAAACCTTCCGGAGTTAATGGATCACGGTGTTCACTACCGCGTTGATTAACCACATCAAAGCCATCACCAATCTCAACACCTTTCACCGCATTGATGCTCATTAGAGCGTGCGCGATGTCTGCATCTAGACGATCAAAGATTGGCTCACCAAGGCCTACAGGCACTTTAGTCGCAACTACTTGAATCTTCGCACCGATCGAGTTGCCTTCTTTTAGCAAGTCACGAATCAGTTGGTCAAATTCAGGTACTTTGTCGGCATCAGGACAGAAGAAAGCGTTGTTTTCGATCTCGTTCCAATCCACTTTATCAATTGAGATATCACCCATTTGAGAAAGATAAGCTTGGATTTCAACACCAAATTCTTGCTTAAGGTATTTCTTCGCAATCGCACCTGCCGCAACACGCATTGCAGTTTCACGAGCAGAAGAGCGACCGCCACCTCGGTAATCACGCACACCGTACTTTTGATGGTAGGTATAATCAGCGTGGCCAGGGCGGAACTTGTCTTTAATTTCGGAATAGTCTTTAGAGCGTTGGTCTGTATTTTCAATCAATAGACCAATAGAAGTACCCGTAGTCTGGCCTTCAAATACACCGGATAAAATCTTTACTTCATCCGCTTCACGGCGAGCCGTTGTATAACGAGAAGTACCTGGGCGACGACGATCCAAATCTCTTTGAAGGTCTGCTTCGGTAATTTCTAATCCTGGTGGGCACCCATCTACGATACATCCTAGTGCGATACCGTGACTTTCTCCGAACGTAGTCACGCGGAAATGTTGTCCGATACTGTTTCCTGCCATTACTTCCTCTAAATCAGCCATCACTCAGAAGGTTTGATTCCTAAACCGACTGGCTAATAGCTTTACTTGTCTATTCTTCGTGAATTCATAGTGGCTTTATTACCAAATGATGTAAACCCCAAAAAACCAACAATTTTAACTTTCTATTACATGAGCCGAATGAAATGAATAACGAGGGGAAATGAGTGGTGCTTTAAAGTGGTGATTTTGAATAGTTTCATGGCCAGTTAACAAAGGTTAATGAACTCGGTTTGAATACTCTCTATGTTGTAGCCCAAAATAATAAGGAGAAAAGTGATGATCGAGTGGAGAGTTAAAAAATTTGCGGAGCTGTCTGTTCAAGAGCTCTATGATTTCTTACAACAAAGAGTCGATATTTTTATCGTGGATATGAACACACCCTATAGTGATCTAGACGGCAAAGATAATCATCCAGAGACCTATCACATCATGGGTTATGAGAACGGACACCTAGTGGCTTACAGTCGAATTATGGCTCAGAAGCTTGGATACCCCGTAGATGTTCTCCCTCAGCTCGATTCTGATGCAGATGATGTTTGTATCGGGCGAGTGATCGTAGCGAAAGAATGCCGAGGTAAACAGATAGGTAACCAGCTCATGCAAGTGAGTTTTGATACCACTCGGAAGATTTACCCTGATTGCTCAATTTTTATTTCGGCACAAGCTCACCTTAAAGACTATTATGGTAAGTTCGGTTTCGACGTAGTGACCGATCGTTACTTGGAAGATGGATGCAGTATGCTAGGCCTTAGATATACCCCACAGCTCGTTGCCGTTTAGCAAAAACTGAAATACAAAGGCATCTAAAGACACAACACGGTATTGAAATATTAAGTCGTTCTGAAATGCAAAAAACCCGACAACTCAGGGAGTTATCGGGTTTCTTTAAATAGTGGTACGCCCTGAAGGATTCGAACCTTCGACCACCTCCTTAGAAGGGAGGTGCTCTATCCAGCTGAGCTAAGGGCGCGCTACAGGAAAGGATTATACGAATTCGAATCAGTAAAGCAACGGCTTTATCTAACATTCTGATCCAAGTGAGTAAAAAAAGGGCAATAAGATTATAGGTGTTGGAAAATAGAACAAAGCAAACGTTTGCTTAATGGTAATCAAAAAGATTTTCTGGAATAATGCGCCAAAACATCAGCCACTAACTTGAATATCAATACTAAGGAAATTCATGACTGCTCAAAATATTGATGGAAAGCTAATTTCTCAAACGGTTCGCTCTGAAGTTGCGGCTCGTGTAAAAGCTCGCACTCAAGCTGGATTACGCGCTCCGGGCCTAGCGGTTGTTTTAGTGGGTGAAGACCCTGCTTCTCAGGTTTACGTAGGAAGTAAACGTAAAGCATGTGAAGAAGTTGGCTTCGTATCTAAATCTTACGACTTGCCAGCCACTGCGACAGAAGACGAATTATTAACACTGGTAGACCAACTGAACGAAGACCCGGAGATTGACGGTATTCTTGTTCAACTTCCCCTACCAGCTGGTATTGATAGCACTCAAGTTCTTGAGCGCATCACGCCGGAAAAAGACGTTGATGGCTTCCACCCATACAACGTAGGTCGTTTGGCTCAGCGTATGCCTAAGCTTCGCTCTTGTACGCCTAAAGGCATCATTACGCTGCTTGACCGTTATAACATCGACTTACGTGGCAAACACGCGGTTGTGGTTGGCGCATCAAACATCGTAGGTCGCCCAATGACGTTAGAGCTTCTTCTAGCCGGTTGTACAACGACAACATGTCACCGCTTCACCAAAGACCTTGAGGGTCATGTACGTCAAGCTGATGTTGTTGTTGTAGCAGTTGGTAAGCCTAACTTCATTCCTGGTGCTTGGATTAAGAAAGGTGCTGTTGTGGTCGATGTAGGCATCAATCGTTTGGAATCTGGCAAACTCGTTGGCGACGTTGAATACGATGTCGCGAAAGAGAGCGCAAGCTTCATCACACCAGTTCCGGGTGGTGTTGGTCCAATGACTGTAGCAAGCCTAATTGAGAACACAATGATCGCTTGTGAGCAGTTTCACTCGAAATAGTCCGCAATGACAGCTTCGATAGTAATACCGTTGGCATGAATTGCCTCGCCCTAGAGTAAAACAAGCTAGAGCAGAATTAGAAAGCCGCAACGTGATGAACGTTGCGGCTTTTTTGAATCAGGGCAACTCGCTTCTGATGCAGTGCTCGTTGCTACTTATCTGGTATCTCGATTTTTTCCGTCTGTTCAGAAGGCGGCAATAAACTAATGATCGCACACTCCGTTGATATGAGTTTTTCCAAATCAGAACCTTGTGTTACTAAACGGAAATCACCACCTGTAATCACACCGAGTGGAATCGCTTTAGGATACAGCGCGTTAAACTCATTAAGGTCAAACGCATCGGTCAATCCCGTGCTCTTAATTTGGCTGCCTTGAGCCATCAAGGAGTTAAGCTTGGAATAGGTAATTCCTTCCGAAAACAGGCTTCTGTTACCATCTCGGCTCACTGAATGCCTTTCGTGTTTAGTTTCTGTCGATTCAAGCTCAAACACCTTATTTTCACCAAACTCATCTTGATAATGCATGCTGACTAATGGATTGGTTTGACGATAAGGCGAGACGATCATCACGCGCCCTATCCCGTCCAATTCCAGATTATTTTCCGCGTGGCTTGAGGCTGGGTTACCAAAATAGACATTCAGGTTATCCATACGCGCCAAACGAATGCTTTCCCAGTTGGTATCGGCAAGTACACTGTTGATATTGTGTGTCGCCAGCACCTTGGCAAACTGTCTTGCAAAATGAGTCGCGCCAAAGAAGATAACCCCTTGCGCTTTCTCTTGAGTCACACCCAACCTTCTCGCCCACCAACTTGCGGTAAGGCTTTGAATCACAACCGTACCGATGATGACCAAGAACACCATTGGCACCAGTAGATCAGCCCCTTCAATCAATTGCTTCTCTTGAAGTTTGATAGCAAACAGAGAAGAAACTGCGGCAGCAACGATCCCGCGAGGTGCCATCCAGCTCAAAAACCATTTATCTGCTGAAGTAAGATCCGTGCCGATCCCGCTGATCCACACGCTCAAAGGACGAGCCACCAGCATGACGACCGCTAATAAGCCAATACCGCCCCAACCTATCGAAAGGAAAGTCCCAGAATCAAGTCTACTCGCCAGTAAGATAAACAAGGCAGAAATGAGTAACACGGTTAAGGTCTCTTTGAACTCAATAATATCTTCAAGATCCAAGCCTTTCACGTTGGCGAGCCAGATACCCATGATGGTCACGGTTAATAGGCCAGACTCTTCACTCAGATCATTAGAAAAAGAGAACGCCGCCAACATCAACGTTAGGACTGCCACGTTACGCAAATAATGCGGAACCCAATGCCCTTTCAGCATCTTGGTAATCAAATAGCCACCGATGATCCCTAAGCCTAAACCGATGGCTAGAGTCAGCCCCAAAGCCGACAGTACATGGCTTGTAGGATCGGCTGAAGAAACAATGTATTCGTAAACGAGAACGGCAAACAGAGCGCCAATCGGATCAATCACTATCCCTTCCCAGCGCAAGATGCTGCCTAACGAAGATTTGGGCTGAATGCTGCGCAGCATGGGAACAATAACGGTTGGACCCGTCACCACCACTAAGGCAGCAAACAGAGCGGCTAATGGCCAACTGAAGTCCACAAAGTAATAAGCACCCACCACGATACACGCCCAAGTAAACAGCATGCCGAAACTCACGAGGTGTGTCACCATGCGACCATGGCCTCTGATTTCTTTGAAATTCAGGGTCAATGCACCTTCAAACAGAATAATAGCGACACCTAATGAAATCAGCGGAAATAGCACGTCACCAAAAATGGCATCGGGATTAAGGATGTTAAGACCGGGACCTAAAAGTAGGCCGACAATAAGAAGAGGAAGAATAGCAGGAAGACGTAAGCGCCAGCCTAACAATTGACACGTTAAAGACAGCAGTCCAATTAATGCCAAAGAAGAAGTAATCGACAAATCCATTTGTGCCCCTAAAAAATTCGTACCACACCTTGTGATACAAACCTATTTGCTGAAACAAGAAAGCCTATGTCATTAAACTATAGGCTCTCTTTTTCATGCTAACCGAATATTAGTGTGATTAATCAGTCACTTTACTATAGGGGAAATAAAGTGACTGACTCATCCACTCTGTACTTATCATCTATCTACAGAGAAAGCACCACGCCAGCGATCGCAGCGCTCATTAAGTTGGCAAGCACACCCGCACAAATCGCTTTGAAGCCATATTGTGAGATGAAAGAGCGACGCTCTGGAACTAAGCTACCCAAACCGCCAATCAGAATCGCCATGGTAGAGATGTTAGCAAAACCACATAGTGCAAAAGTAACGATCGCTTTTGAGTGCTCACTCAGTGCATCTTTTACGTCCATTAACTGGATGAAAGCCACAAACTCATTCACAACGATTTTGTTACCGATCAGCGAGCCTGCAACCACAGCTTCAGACCACGGTACACCGATCAGCCATGCAACAGGTGCGAACACATAACCTAGGATAAGTTCGAAGCTTAGGTTTACGCCAAACCAGCCACCAACAATACCTAACAAGCCATTCAGCATCGCAATCACACTGATAAAGGCTAGAAGTGTCGCACCCACCGCAACGGCAATACGAAGTCCAGACATAGCCCCATCTGCCATTGCCTCAACTACGTTTGTTGCTCGTGGAATCTCTACACCAGACTCAATATTTTCTTGAACATCCTCTGGGCTGCCTGGTACTAAGATTTTAGCCATCAATAGACCAGCTGGTGCCGACATGAATGCCGCAGCGATCAGATAGTTTAGGTCAACACCCAGCGATGCATAACCCACTAGCGTGCCGCCAGCAACAGAAGCCAAACCACATACCATCACAGCAAACAGTTGTGAGTCCGTCATATGTTTTAGGTAAGGCTTAACCACCAATGGCGCTTCGATCATGCCAACAAAAATGTTTGCCGTTGCAGACAGTGACTCCGCACGACCTGTGCCTAGAAACTTCTGCAAAGCACCGCCGATTATGTTGATCACCTTTGGCATAAAGCCGATGTGATACAAACCTGAAATCAATGCAGAGAAAAAGATAATGATGCCGAGAACGTTAATAGCGAAAACAAATCCGTTATTCGTTAGGCCACCGAATAGGAAGTTAATCCCCTCTTGACCGTAGTTGATCAAGCTAGACACCGCACCAGTAGCTGCATTCAGCGCTTCTTTACCCATTGGCACATAAAGAACCAATAGCGCGAATGAGATTTGCAGTAAGAAAGCCAAAGAGACAGTTCTTAGCGGAATATTTTTTCTGTCCGTAGATAGTAACCAAGCGGCTACTAAAATAGTGATAATTCCAAGTAGGGAAGCCATATGCGTCAACCTAAAAGTTGTAGGTAGGAAAGGCGACGCATTGTATAGAGGAAATCGTTTGCGGCAAGGTGCGGTTGTTAATGTGATGTTGGGATTATCAGCAACTAGCCCAAGGTTAGATTAAAGCATTGAATTTTAATGGATTAGCTTGTTCAAAATGCATACTTTTTCCATATGGAAATTATATTTATGAATTAGGAAACAATTAACGATGCAGCTCAACGCAAGTTTTGAGGTTTTTGTCCCAATACGTCGGCGAACCAACATGCTGTTTGATGAACTCAATCACTGCTGAAAGCTTCTTTGGCATGTTCTTTCGACTCGGATAGACGGCATAGAATGGCATCAACTGACTGGCTCTCCATTCTGGTAATACTTGGATTAACTTGCCTGTTCTAAACTCCTCTTTGACTAAATAAGTCGCCAAATAAGCAACACCCCATCCAGATACAGCTGCGTCTCGTACCGCCTCAGCCAAATCCACCGAGTAATCGCCCGCCACTTTGACACTGAGGTTTTCTTGCCCGTTATCAAACGCCCATGACGTGTAGTCTCGTTCACGGCTGCGATAGATAAGACAGTTATGGTCAATCAGATCAGATGGCACATGAGGAGTACCAGCTTTAATCAGATAATCCGGTGATGCGGCTACCACAAATTGGCTGTCGGCTAAACGCTGCGCAATATAACCTTCTGGCAGGTCTTCATTATTGGTGATCCAAAGATCCAAGCGCTCCTCAATCATATCCACTTTGTAATCGAACAAATGCACTTCAATTCTCAGCTGCGGATAGAGCTGTCTGAGCTGATCAATCGCTGGAATGATATGCAGTGTGCCAAATGACTGAGACAAGCCTATGCGGAATATTCCAGAAATGTCGTCACGCTGGCTATCCATATCCATTTGAGCCGCTTTCACCGTATTGAACAGCTGCTCACAATGCTGATAGAACACTTCCCCTGCTTCAGTTAGTGTCAGGCTGCGTGTGGTTCTTTGCACCAGCTTGATACCTATCGAATCCTCGAGCAAAGCAACTTGCTTACTGATGTGAGACACCGACACATTCAAACTTTTTGCTGCACTGGTAAAGCCTTCATGCTTGATTAACGCATGGAATATCACCATCTGTGCGGCTCTATCTGTTAGCACAAGGCCACCTTTAAAAATCTCTGAAATATAAAAGAAAAAGGACTCCGAAGAGTCCTTTAGTTCGTTCTGCCTATGGTAGACCAAATGCTATTCAAAGCGACCTAAATCTGTTAATCAAATTAGGTCGATTAATCAAACTTAATTCTGTCTGCTAGGTGGCTTACTGCCAAAGCAAAGTAGTAAGAACGATTCCACTTCATTAACACATTGTAGTTGTTGTAAATGAGGTAAGAACGGCCAGTTTCATCGTCTGGCATAATTAGCCAAGCTTTAATATCTTCATCAAGCGTTGGTAGTGGGCGATCGTCAAAGCGCTTAATACCGAGTTCAGACCACTCTTTTAAGTATTTCGCTTTGTCTTCGCCTCGGCCTTGCATTTCAATAGACACAGTCGACGGTACGTGAACCTGACGGCCCCAAGTATATTTGTCATCCCAACCCGATTGGCTGAGATAATTCGCCGCTGAAGCAAATACATCTTCTTCAGTACCCCAAATATCTTTCTTGCCGTCGCCGTTACCGTCAGCGGCATAAGCTAAGAATGAGCTTGGCATAAACTGAGGCTGCCCCATCGCACCAGCCCAGGATCCTTTCATCTCTTGTGGTGCAATATGGCCTTGATCAAGAATCTTCAACGCCGCCATCGCTTCGCTACGGAAGAAGGCTTCTCTACGTCCTTCATAGGCCATAGTCGTGAGAGCATCAATAACACTGTAGTTACCCGTGAACTTACCAAAGTTACTCTCAACACCCCATAGCGCGACAATGAATCTTGGTTGAACACCATATTCATCACCAATGCGCTTCAACGCAGAATAATGCTTCTTATAGAGCGATCTCGCCTGCTTCACTTTCCAATCTGGAACCGCGCGTGGAATGTATTCATCCAGAGTCAGTTTTTTCTCAGGTTGATTCTTATCGGCTTTCACCGCTCTTGGCTTAAACGTCACACCATCAAAGGCTTGATCAATGATCGTTTCAGAGATGCCTTCTGCCCGGCCTTGTTGCTTTAGTTTCTCTACATATTGCTCAAAGCTCAGCTCTTCAGCCTGAACGGAACCAATCGTCAGGCTATTAACTAATAGTAATGCCGACACAGCCAATATGGTTTTCGAAAATTTACTCAACGATCACTCCTCCTTGAATTAAGGTAGCTATCACTCTTCGTCTTGAACGTTTTGCTGAGCTTTACGCTCTTTATGAAGTTCAAGTTCATTAACCGGTGGTGGCGGAACCTGCAAAAAGAAACCATCGGTGTTCAGTGATTCTCTCACTTTATCGATGTTCACTTGCGCCAGTTTACGGCCATCCATTTTAATTACCATTACAAAACTAGGTTTACCAAACATTTGCATCAATGCGTCAGGAACTTGTGAGAAATCATCCTTCTTAGGGATATAAAGGTATGTTCCTTCTTTCTTTGAACTTTTATATATAGAACACAGCATGACAAACCTTTTTATTGTTTATGACTACAAAACTCTCACTTACGAGATCAATAGTTTATGTTAAGGGAAATATTGGGAACAAAACGTTCATTTGACAACAAGATTACTTGCTGTGCTTGGTTTGGGAATATAACATGATAAACCAAGTTTCAGGCAACGCCCTTTATTTTATTGATAAAGAAATTGTACCAATCCGCTATTGAGGTCCTGTAGTTTTCGATGTCTAGTAATCCAGATCTAAAAGGTAGCAGTTTTACGCTATCTGTTTTGCACTTATCCGATGATCAAGTCGAAAATGCGGTGTCTTTTCTTCAAGAAAAAGTAAACCAAGCTCCCACTTTTTTCGCTGCTGCGCCTGTTGTTATCAATATTAGCAAAGTCGCGGGTGATATCGATTTTTTGCAACTGAAAGAGGGGATATCTCAAGCGGGCATGATCCCAGTAGGTGTGGCTGGTTGTTCGGATAAACGTATGCAGAACCTAGCGAAAGAAGCTGGTTTTGCAGTGATGACAGCCAGTAAATCACCTTCTCAAGCTCCAGCGAAGATGGCTCCGATAAAAGTGGTGAGAACGCCTATTCGTTCTGGTCAGCAAGTGTATGCAAAAGATGGCGATCTATTGATCCTCAGCCATGTGAGTGCCGGCGCAGAAGTCATAGCCGATGGCAGCATTCATATCCATGGTACTTTACGCGGTCGTGCGATTGCAGGCGCGAGTGGTCAAACTGAAGCAAAAATAATTTGTAATGATTTACAAGCCGAGCTGGTTTCCATTGCTGGAAATTACTGGCTCAGCGATCAAATTGAAAGCGAGTACTGGCAGAAGAAAACCATGTTCAGTATGGCAAACGATGTATTACACGTTGATGTCCTCGCAATATAAGAGAAATAAAAAGGAAAACTAAATGGCACGCATTATCGTTGTAACGTCAGGTAAAGGCGGGGTAGGTAAAACGACCTCCAGTGCAGCTATTGCCTCAGGCTTAGCTTTAAAAGGGAAGAAAACCGCAGTTATCGACTTTGATATCGGTCTGCGTAACCTAGATTTAATCATGGGTTGTGAGCGTCGTGTTGTGTACGACTTCGTTAACGTTATCAATGGCGAAGCGACACTGAACCAAGCGATGATCAAAGACAAGCGCACAGAGAATCTATTCATTCTTCCGGCTTCTCAAACTCGTGATAAAGATGCACTAACAAAAGATGGTGTTCGTCGTGTATTTGATGAACTAGATGAAATGGGCTTTGATTTCATCATCTGTGATTCTCCTGCAGGTATCGAGCAAGGCGCTCTGATGGCTCTTTACTTTGCTGATGAAGCGATTGTTACGACTAACCCAGAAGTTTCTTCTGTACGCGATTCAGACCGTATTCTCGGTATTCTTGATTCTAAGTCTCGTCGTTCAGAAGATGGCTTAGAACCAGTGAAAACGCACCTTTTACTGACTCGCTACAACCCAGCACGTGTAACTCAAGGTGAGATGCTAAGTGTTGAAGACGTTGAAGAGATTCTTCACATCTCTCTACTGGGTGTCATCCCAGAGAGCCAAGCAGTACTGAACGCATCGAACAAAGGTGTTCCAGTTATTTTTGACGAAGCAACCGATGCAGGTATGGCTTACAATGATACTGTAGAACGACTACTGGGTAGCCAAGTGGACTTCCGTTTCTTAACGGAACAGAAGAAAGGCATCTTCAAAAGACTGTTCGGGGGCTAATTCGCAATGTCATTACTAGAGTTTTTTAGACCACAAAAAAAGACAACCGCAAACCTAGCTAAAGAGCGTTTGCAGATCATTGTTGCCGAGCGACGCAGCCATGACGACCCAGCGCCGTCTTATCTGCCGCAACTAAAAGAAGACATCTTGAAGTGTATTGCGAAGTACGTTGACGTCGATCCATCAATGGTTGATCTGACTTTCGAACACAAAGATGACGACATCTCAGTATTAGAGCTGAACGTCAAACTTCCAGAAGAAGACCGATAAGCAGAGATCGAGCGGTGCTTATCACGATTCAATAAAAAAGAGAGCCTAGGCTCTCTTTTTTGGTATTTTAACTTGTGTCTAAACGCTATAAAAGATTAAGAATTCTGCATACGCTTTTTCAGTCGAGCTAAGTCAATTTCACTAGAGCGAACAGTCAACTTAATGCACTCGTAATCGTACTCTTCTTTAATCACACTCATGTTTGAGCGAATCTCACCGATGATGCCTTGGCCAGAATAAGGAATCGTGATCTCTTCTTCGATCATGCCTTCTTCAGCAACACCAACGATGTACTTGTGCAGTTTCGTGATATCCAGAGGATCCCGAGTCGACGTTAGCATCGCATCTGGGAATTCTTCGATCAGCTCTAATTGCTGTTCTTCAGTCAATCTATCGCACTTATTCAGAACTAATAGTTTTTCGCTGCCTTCTACACCCACTTGAGCTAATACGTCGTGTACCACATCAAGTTGTGCGCGGAATGAAACATCAGAAGCATCAACCACATAAAGCAACAATGAAGCATCGTGCGCTTCTGCTAGCGTTGAGTGGAATGATGCAACCAGATCGTGTGGCAATTTCTTGATGAAACCCACTGTATCTGAAACCAGAATACGAGGTTGAGTAATCGGCTGAAGCGCACGAACCGTAGTATCTAGCGTTGCGAACAGTTTATCTTCACCCACCACTTCGGTTGCGGTCATTGCACGCATCATCGAAGATTTACCGGCGTTGGTATAGCCAACTAAAGCAACAGTGAAAAGCTCTGCACGCCTTGTGCGTCGGGTCTTCATTTCATCTTGTACGCTTACTAGCTCACGCTTAAGCGCAGCAATTTGGTCACGTACGTTACGACGGTCTAGCTCAAGTGAAGTTTCACCGGCGCCCTGACCCATTTGACGCTCTTTATCACCCTCAGCCGTTTCACGAAGTCGTGGCACTAAGTAGTTTAGACGAGCGATATCAACTTGCAGACGAGCAGTACGAGTACGAGCGTGACGGCTGAAGATTTCGATGATGATGCCAGTGCGGTCAAATACTTCCACACCCAAACTCGCCTCAACAGTACGCATTTGAGATGGACTTAAATCACAGTCAAATACCACAACATCAGCGGCACCGTATTGGAAGTTGCCCGTTGGAAGATCATCAAAATCTAGCTCATCGATTTCAGAATCAAACAAACCCGACTCATCAAGAAAGTCTTCATCTTCAGCTTCTTCAATAGAGCCTTGGTAACCAGTTAGATGTGCAATTTCGGCAAGCTTACCCGCACCCAACACATTCTGTCTTTGAGATGAACTGTGGTGTTGCGATTGCGTACCGACGACTTTAAACCCTAGGGTTGTCACTAAGCGAGCAAGTTCGGCAAGAGACTCTTTTGCTTCGTCACCTTTAAAATCCGGTGTCGTAATAGAAATAAGTAAAGCGTTATTCGCCGCTGGTTTTGCTGTTAGTTTCATGTATTCTTCTGTTTATGCACCAAGGTGCAGCCTAGTTTCTGGTCTAAAGTAGTGTGATCCTACGCGTTTCTACGTCAGCTTTATAGAGCTAAGGGATACTAAATCACGATATTATTGCAGTAGAAGCATATATATCGTTTATCCCTCTGTTTTTATAAGGGATAAAACGCAAGTATAGCCAACGAAAAAGGCAGCATCACGTTACTTATTAGTAGTTGGTGATACTGCCTTTGATTTAGACATGAACTTTGATTGTTAAACTAACTCAGCAACTAGAAGTTAAAAGTTAAAAGTCGATTCTCGCTTCAGTCTGAGCATCAAAGAATACGGCTTTCGATAAGTCAAAATGAAGCGGTGCCATTTGCCCAACCGACACTTCAAATTCTGGCGATAAACGACACGCGACTTCTTGGTCGTTCACCTTAACCATTGCAATAGTATCTGGCCCTGTTGGCTCCAACACTTCCAATTGCAGATCTAGCTTTGTAGTTGCCGACACATCATCACCTTCTTGCTCAGTAATGTGCTCAGGACGCAACCCAATGACCAACTCTTTGCCATCTTGGTCACGCATACTCTGTGGCAATCGAATGTGGTGTTCTTGCTCCGCCGTGCCAGTTACTTTGATGATCGGATTCTGTTCCTCATCCAAGTCCACCATGGTTTTAATGAAGTTCATGGATGGTGAACCCATAAAGCCTGCTACGAACATATTGTTTGGCTTGGTGTAGATCTCTTGCGGTGTGCCTAACTGCTGCAGTTCACCGTCTTTCATTACTGCGATGCGATCCGCCAGAGTCATCGCTTCGATTTGATCATGGGTTACATAAACAATCGTGGTATTCAGCTTCTGGTGCAGACGTTTAATCTGATGGCGCATCTCAACACGCAGCTTGGCATCCAAGTTAGAAAGCGGCTCATCAAACAGATACAGCTTAGGACGACGAGCTAGAGCGCGTCCCATCGCGACACGTTGACGCTGACCACCAGAAAGTTGCGACGGTTTACGATCAAGCAACTGTTCGATTTGCAGCATTTCTGCCACTCGATTTACTTCAGCATCAATCTCTTGCTGCGGCATCTTACGAATCTTCAAACCGAAAGCGATATTGCCACGCACCGTCATGTTTGGATACAAGGCGTACGACTGGAATACCATCGCGATATCGCGATCTTTAGGTTCAACCTGCGCCACGTCTATGCCATCAATTACAATCTCACCCGAGCTAATATTCTCTAGCCCAGCGATGGTGTTCATCAAGGTGGATTTTCCACACCCCGAAGGGCCGACAAGTATCAAAAATTCCCCCGAATCGATACTAATGTCGATGCCCTTTAACGTTTCGTTGTCCGCGTTGCGATAGGTTTTACGGATCTGTTTTAAATCTAATGTTGCCATGGGTAATTATCCTTTTACTGATCCTGCCGTTAGGCCACGAACAAAATATTTTCCTGCGAAGACGTACACCAACAGCGTTGGCAAGGCGGCGATGATCGCGGCAGCCATGTCGACGTTATATTCTTTAACGCCTGTGCTGGTGTTGACTAGGTTGTTTAATGCCACGGTAATCGGCTGTGTCTCTGAGCCCGAATACACCACCCCGAATAAGAAATCGTTCCAGATTGCGGTGAACTGCCAGATCACTGTCACCATGATGATAGGTGTAGAGATCGGTAATAAGATCTTAAAGAAAATGGTAAAGAAGCCTGCGCCATCCAGTTTTGCTGCTTTGATCAATTCATCAGGAATCGAGATGTAGAAGTTACGGAAAAATAGAGTCGTAAACGCCATGCCGTAGATAACGTGCACAATCACCAAGCCGATAGTTGTGTTTGCTAAACCCATCTTGCCAAGCATGGTTGCCATTGGCAGCAGCACAACTTGGAACGGAATAAAGCAGCCAAACAACAGCAAGCTAAAGAACAGATTTGAACCTCTGAACTGCCACTTGGTTACCACGTAGCCATTGAATGCACCGAGCAATGTTGAGATCGCAACCGCAGGTATCACCATTTGGAATGAGTTCCAAAAGTAACCTTTGATGCCTTCACATTTCACGCCCGTACAAGCGGTGTCCCACGCTTTATACCAAGCATCGAACACCCACTCTTTCGGCAAGCTCATCAAGTTACCCGCCTTGATATCAGGCAAGGTTTTGAATGACGTCAGCGCCATGACGAACAATGGCATTAGGTACACTAAACAGAAGAAAAGCAGTGCTGAATAAATAAAGATTCGAGCAAAATTGATGTTATTCATCATGACTTTTTCTCCCTAAGTTCAGAGTAAAGATAAGGCACGAGAATCGCTAAGATACCAGCAAGCATCATCATGGCACTGGCAGCACCAAGGCCAATTTGTCCGCGAGTAAAGGAGTGTGCGTACATAAATAGCGCAGGAAGATCCGATGAATAACCGGGGCCACCTGCCGTCATTGCGGTCACAAGGTCGAAGCTCTTAATCGCAATGTGAGAAGTAATGATCACCGCACTGAAAACCACAGGGCGCAAGCAAGGCAGAATGATTTTGAGATAGATGGTAGGTAAGCTTGCCCCATCAATTTGAGCTGCTTTGATGATTGAAGAATCGATCCCACGCAGACCTGCTAAGAACATCGCCATCACGAATCCAGAAGACTGCCAAAGTGCCGCGATAACCAAGGTATACACCGACATTTCAGAGTCGACTAGCCAATCAAATTTGAAGTCCGTAAATCCCCAATCTTGCATCAGCTTTTCAATGCCAAGACCCGGATTAAGAATCCATTTCCACGCCGTACCCGTCACAATGAATGACAACGCCATTGGGTAGAGATAGATAGTACGAATCGCCCCTTCTTGACGGATATTCTGGTCAAGTAATACCGCTAAACCAACACCAAGCAAGATAGCAATCGCCATGAACAGAAAACCAAACACACCGAGGTTGGTGATTGAGGTGATCCAGCGATCGTTGTCCATCAGCTTTTCATATTGGGTTAAACCAACGAAGTTAAAGCTCGGCAGAAATCGAGAGTTGGTGAACGACAGCGCTGCCGTCCAAAATATATAGCCGTAGATACACACCACGGTCACTAACGCGGTTGGCGCCAGTACTATTTTAGGTAACCAATGTTGCAACCTGTCAGCAAAACTCGGTTTCGGTGCAGGCTGGCTCCTTGTGGGTTTTGGAGTCGACTCAGTCAAAACATGCTCCATAACTTATCCTTGTTGCACAATCGAGCCAATGGCTTACCTTTCGGCACCACATCAGCATCACGCATATCAGAATTGGGAGTGAAGAGCAGATAGGCTCCCTACGAGCCTACCCACCCTGGGGGTTCGATAAAGCAACACAACCCGTCACTCACGTGCGTTGTGTGTCACTTATCAAGTTAGATTAGATAGCCGCTTTCACTGCTTTTGCTAACTTAGCTGCCGCTTGTTTAGGATCGGCATCTTTCTCGTTGAAGAAGTTGGTCACCACGTCATAAATAGCGCCTTGAGCGTAGCTTGTTGTCGCTAGGCCGTGAGCCATACTCGGGACAAGATCGCCCGATTCAGCACTCGCTTTGAAGGTAGCCATTGAATCCAACGCGCATTGATCAAACTTAGACATGTCCATATCTAGACGTACAGGGATTGAACCTTTGTTGAGGTTGAATACTTCTTGGAAATCTTTGGTAAGAATGGTTTTTGCTAGGTCTTGCTGCGCTTTTTGGTTCTCTTTGTCACTTAACTCAAAGAACGCAAAGCTATCGATATTGAAGGTAAATTGGCCGTCAGTACCCGGTGCTGGTGCACAAATGTAGTCTTTACCTGGCACTTTGCCTGCCGCAGTAAATTCACCTTTCGCCCAGTCACCCATGATTTGCATCGCGGCTTCGCCATTAATAACCATTGAAGTTGCGACGTTCCAATCACGACCTGGAGAGTTGCTGTCGATGTAATCACGCATCTTTTTGAACTTGGTGAACACTTCCACCATTTTGTCGCCAGATAATACGTCCATATCAAGATCAACGAACGCTTTGTTGTAGTCTTCACTGCCTAGTACATCAAGTGCTACGGCTTCGAATACGGTCGCGTCTTGCCAAGGCTGACCACCATGAGCTAACGGAATGAAGCCAGCCGCTTTAATCTTGTCTGCAGCAACAAAGAACTCATCTAATGTCGTTGGAACCGTCACGCCTGATTTTTCTAAAACAACAGGGTTAGCCCAAAGCCAGTTAACACGGTGAACGTTGACAGGAACTGCCACATATTCGCCATCCCACTTCATCACTTTAGTCACTACTTCTGGTAGTAGTTCATCCCATTGTTCTTGTTTAGCAGTCGCATCGAGAGACGTTAGAAAACCTAAACCACCCCACTCCTGGATATCATGACCTTTAATCTGCGCGGCAGATGGAGGGTTGCCCGATACTGCTCGCGTTTTCAAAACAGTCATCGCACTTTCACCGCCGCCACCAGCAACTGCGAAGTCTTTCCAAGTATGGCCTTGTTGTTCAATCATCTCTTTCAGTACGGCAGCGGATTTCGCTTCGCCACCGGCAGTCCACCAGTGAAGCACTTCCACTTCACCAGCTTGAGAAAATGTTGAGGCAGCAAGAAGAGATAGAGTAAGTAGGGTTTTATTGATTTTCATTATTATCTTCCATGTTTAGCGGACTCGACGTCCGGTTCATTAAAGAGTCTACTTATTCTGACTGATAAGATTGAAACAAAAGGTAACCCCAATGTAACAGGATTGTTACATTACACTTCTAGACCTGTTGGGATATAGACTTTGACTTCCAAGCCACCTTGAGAGGAGTTGCGAATAATGAGATCTCCACCGTGTCCGTGCAGGATATTTCGGCAGATCCCGAGGCCAAGTCCGTGTCCTTGATCATCCGTTGCTAGCCTAAAATAGGGTTCAAAAACCATCTCTAACTTGTCTTCAGGAATGCCATTCCCACGGTCTTGAATAGTCACGACAACCCAAAGCTCATCACCACTAACTTCCACGACAGCTGATGAACCATACTTAACCGCGTTGTCAATTAAGTTGGTCAGTACACGCTTAATCGCCAGTGGTTTCGCGACCAGTGGCTCAATGACGACCGGCTCAAACTCAACTTTTGTCTGATACTGGTTATGAGATTCAATAACAGAAAGTACCATTTCGTTGAGGTCAATAATGGCATTATTCTCGTGTAGATCGGTGTCTCTTACCGCTTGCAAAGCACCTTTGACCATCATCTCGAGCTCATCGAGATCTTTATTGAATTTGTCTTTCTTTACTTCACTCTCCAACAACTCTGCACGCAATCTTAGACGTGTTATTGGTGTCTTTAAGTCATGGGAGATCGCAGAAAAAAGGTGCTCTCGGTCGGCAACATAGCGACGAATCCGTTGCTGCATGCGATTAAAGGCTCGGGTTGCGGTGACCAGTTCAGTCGCCCCTTCTTCGTTTAGCGGAGGCTGCTGAATATCCATACTCATCTCATTGGCCGCCCTTGCTAACTTTTTCAGAGGACGCACTTGGCGACGAATCATCAAGTAAGTTAGAACCAGCAGAATAAGCGTTGAAGAAACTAAGAAGATCACCTGCTCTCTGCCAAGAATCGTATCGTCGAGTTTCACATATGGAGCAGGCAACAATGCCGCAATGTATACCCATTCGTGACTGGTCAATTCGATTTGTACAACCAGAATGGGTGGATTCAGCGGTTCTAACGTTAAAGTATGATGTGCCCACGATCGCGGGAGATCGCTCAAGTAGATGTCATTTTTAAGCAAGCGAAGATGTTCAGGGCGAGAGAAATCCACCCGAACTGATTCGACTTTATTGAGCTTGCTACTTAAAACACTTTCTATCGCTTCTATCGATGCGGTTTTTAGTCGGGTATCCGGGATCGGTTCGACAATCAAAGCCTCTTTATTGAAAGAAACAAAGAAACGCGTACCACCCATATTGCGGATTTGATCCAACACGATATGACGATATTTAACGGGTAGAGATTGAAAAAAAGTCACCGTTGAAGCAAACATGTTCGCCATACTCGACGAAGCAGAACGAATCCCTTCCAGCTCTTTGTGTTTTGATTCGCTATACCATATAGACGTTGCGATGCCCTGAGCTATTACCACGGCTAACAGCGTCAACAATAAGGTTCTTGCGACTAACGAATTTGGTTTCAACCAACTCATCCAGTTCATACGAGATATTTCATCCAGAATACTTCATTGGAAATACTTTATTTGCGTTACTTGATTAACAGTAGGTCATGCTTAGTGTTCATACTGAACCGGCACAGCAAGAATGTAGCCATTACCGCGCATGGTTTTGATGTAGTGAGGATATTTACCACTGTCGCCCAGTCGGCTTCTCAGGCGGCTAAGCTGTACGTCAATGCCACGTTCAAAAGGCAGCGCTTCACGGCCTCTGGTAGCGAAAGATATTGTGTCACGGTCGAGAACTTCGTTAGGACGAGTTAAGAACAACATCAACAAAGAAAAGTCACTGCCCGACAAGTCCATCTCTTCTGAGTTTTCGTTGTGATAGATTCGGTGCGCGAGCGTATCGAGCGTCCAATCACCAAAAATAATCTGCTTTGGCAGTGCATCACTTGGCTTGTCGTCCACCACTTGAACACGGCGTAATAGCGCTTTGATTCGAGCCATTAACTGACGAGGGCTAAACGGCTTCGCGATGTAATCATCTGCACCAATTTCTAAGCCGATAATCTGATCGGTTTCATCCGATACCGCTGTCAACATAATGATAGGCACATTGGATTGTTTTCGGACTCGCTGACACAAGGTAAAACCGTCGTCACCGGGTAGCATCACATCAAGCAGAATCAGGTCTGGATAACCATTGTTTTGCAGATGAGTTTCGAGTTCAACACCATCTCCCACCGAAGAAACATCGAAACCCGATTTTGTGAGGTACTCTTCCAGCAGCTCGCAGATTTCTTGATCATCATCCACCACGAGAATTCGAGTATTTGTTGGCATCGCCCAAACCTATTAAATTTACAACTTATTCACATAGTGTATAGGCTGGCCGATTATTTGATTATTGACATGTTTGTAAAGTTAGACGAACAAACAGATAAAGATCACATCTTAGTGACCTCT
Organism: Vibrio sp. 10N.286.46.A8; assembly: GCF_041470165.1. NCBI lineage: Bacteria > Pseudomonadati > Pseudomonadota > Gammaproteobacteria > Vibrionales > Vibrionaceae > Vibrio > Vibrio sp. 10N.286.46.A8. The sequence continues at coordinate 27,399 of NZ_JBFRLX010000027.1, read as the reverse complement.
ACCTGTACTTAGCGACTCAAAGAATCATAGGAGGTTAAGAGGAACAGCTGATTTCCATTGCTTTGCCCCACTCAGGCGGCAAGGCAGCAAGATGTTCGTAGTCAGGATGTTCCGCATAAGGGTCTGCCAGCACCACCATTAGTGCATCAATATCGCTGCTATCACCGCGCTCAGCTTTATCTATCGCAAGCTGGGCTAGGTAGTTTCTGAGGATGTATTTCGGGTTTACTTGTCGCATTTTTTCACAGCGATCGGCCACTGAACTCTCTTCCAATTCACAGCGTTGCAAGTAGTTATTCACCCATAGCTTTGCGGCCTCGCGGTCGATAACCAAATCAATCACGTCTTGCGGCGGCAATGTATCTAGGTTCGACAACGTTCTAAAGAATCTTGGGTAGTCGACTTTGTTTTGTGACATCAGTTCGAACATAGATTCAAACAAGCGACTGTCACCTTCGTGTTTCGAAAGCAATCCTAACTTACGGCGCATCAGCTGACTGAAATAACCGTTCATTTGTGGTTCGTACTGTTCTAACGCGGCCTCTAAATCGGCTTTATCCACCAGCGGCGAAAGAGAATGAGCCAGTGCCGACAAATTCCATAATCCAATTCTAGGCTGCTGATTAAAGGCATAACGACCTTGATAGTCGGAGTGATTACAGATCAAGCGAGGGTCATATTCATCTAAGAAGGCGAACGGGCCATAATCGAAGGTTTGCCCTATGATCGACATGTTATCGGTGTTCATCACCCCATGAGCAAAACCATTCGCTTGCCACAGCGCGACCATTTCCGCAGTGCGATCAACAATCTGATTAAACATAGCAGCGTAGGGTTTGTCGTCATCGAGGCATTCCGGGAAGTGCCATTCGATGACTTTATCGGCCAATAATTTATGTTCTGCCAACTGATTGGTATAAAACAGATGTTCAAAGTGACCGAAACGGATGTGTGACTCAGCAGCACGCACCAGCAATGCGCCCCACTCTTGCTTCTCTCGATAAACGGGTGTGTCGCTAGTCATCATCGCCAATGCGCGAGTAGTTGGGATATTAAGCCCCGCCATCGCTTCGCTACATAGATACTCACGAACCGTTGATCGAATAACAGCACGACCATCGCCCATACGAGAATAGGGAGTTTTACCCGCACCTTTAAGGTGTAAGTCGAACGTTTCACCACTTTTCGCGACAACTTGAGCTAATAACTGCCCTCTTCCATCACCTAAATCAGGGTTATAAGAGCCAAACTGGTGGCCTGCGTATTTCATTGCTACTGGCGAGAATTTCTCAGGTTCAACATTGCCCGACAACGTCTCAAGCAATTCCTCTGAGGCGCCCTCAAATGACGGAAAGCCGAGTTCATCCGCAAGGTTATGGTTCCATGCGAGCCATTGAACATTGTTTAGCGGTGTAGGTTGAATTGGGGTATAGAACAATCGAGGTAATGCCGTAAATCGATTGTTAAATGAAATAGAATCCCAGACAGACATGAGAGATACACTGTAGATAAAAGATAACTTAAGATTATCACAGTTTGATAACAACTTCAGATCAGGTTATGCAGTGAGTCTATTGAGATAAAGGGGGCTAATCAGACAAAGAGATTATTCAGAGAAAAGGTTACTGAGAGGAAGGTACAGCTAAGAAAAGGTTAAGTGGCTAGCCTGATGAGAAGAGCCACATTTACGAGTGTAAGAGTTCTAACTTTGAAGACTTTTTGAAAAGTATATTCATAATAAAACTGAAAATATAGAGCCATGAAGCTGACTACATTAGAGCAAGAATACCCAGAAGAGAAAGGGTAGAGAAAATCCAAGTACGACTGATTACGCCAAAATTACTGTGTTGAATCATTTCTTGATGCTGCATATATCTCTCCTGAGAATGTGATGGTGTAACACCAATATATCGACTTTATGCCGATATCAGCAAGCACATTAATATTAACCTTTTATTACAGCCTGAATAATTTTCTGTAACTATTCAGGCCTTTGATAAATTGAAAATTACGCTCTGCTTGTAGTAGAAAGCAGCGCCCCAGCACCGATAAAGACACCACCAGTCACACGATTAAAAACCTTGGCTCTACCTTTAGCAAACAACCAATTTGATGATTTCGCACCTAGGTAGGCATAAACCAGTAACCAAGACAATTCCATCACAACGAAGGTCAAAGCGAACACCAAAAATTGAGGAAATAGCGCTATCGATGGGTCAATAAACTGAGGAAAAAGTGCGGTAAAAAACAGGATAGCTTTTGGGTTACTCGCACCAACAATAAAGCCACTGACATAATGCTGTGCAGCGCTTTCTTTAACAGGTTGAGAGCCGGCTTGTTGATTCGATAACTTGTCGTAATCTTGCTGACTCGATCGTAACGACTTCCAACCGAGATAAATAAGGTAAGCAGCCCCCGTCCACTTAATGATATTAAACACCACTTCTGACGAAGCAATGATCACCCCTAAACCGGTAAAAGATAACGTAAGGATTCCGGTAATGGCAGTCACGCTACCCAAGGCGGTAAATATCGATAACTTAAAGCCAGATTGCACACCCTTAGTCATGCACAACAAAGAGCTTGGCCCTGGTGATGCCGTTAAGATCAACACCGCTAGCAAATAATAAATCCATGTATCAAAGGTCATCGCGAATTCTCCTTAACTCACTAAAACGACTAAATATTGAGCACCAATATGTAATAGCTATTCATATTAAGCAACTAAATATTGAGCACATTCACTCTGTGCTGTTTACTTATCCCTTAAATTTCGGCAATAAAAAACGCCATGCATTGCTGCATGGCGTTTAAATTCAAACGTTTCAAATAGAACGTCTTATCAGGTTCTAACCTTAAGTTTCCAGCCTAATCTCTAAGCTAAATTCCTAAGCTAACGACTAACAGTAACCTAGTCTTTGTAGATAGAGAACTCATCCGCGCAAGCAACAAGCTGCTCACGAGTGATCATGAATACGCCATGACCACCGTTCGAGAATTCAATCCAAGTGAATGGAATCTCTGGGTACTGATCCATCATGTGAACCATTGAGTTGCCCACTTCACAGATAAGAATACCGTCGTCAGTTAGGTAGTCAGGTGCGTTAGCTAAGATGCGACGAACCAATTTCAGACCGTCAGTACCCGCTGCTAGGCCAAGTTCTGGCTCGTGAGTAAACTCATCTGGCAGGCTGTTCATATCTTCTTCGTCCACGTAAGGTGGATTCGATACAATCAGGTTGTATTTCTCTTTTGGCAAGTCACGGAAAAGATCTGAACGAATTGGAAACACTTGCTGCTCCATGCCGTGATCTTGAACGTTCTGCTCTGCAACTTGCAATGCATCTGTAGAGATATCAATCGCATCTACTTCTGCGTCAGGGAATGCATGAGCACAAGCAATAGCAATACAACCACTACCTGTACACATATCCATGATGCGAGTTGGCTCTTCAATTAACCAAGGTTGGAATTGAGCTTCGATCAGCTCACCAATTGGAGAGCGAGGCACAAGAACGCGCTCATCAACGAAGAACTCAAGGCCACAGAACCAAGCTTTATTGGTTAAGTAAGCCGTTGGTGTACGCTCATTGATACGCTTGATTACGCGCTCAACAATACGCAGACGTTCGCTACTTGTTAGACGAGAGTTCATCACATGCGAAGGAACATCAATCGGTAGATAAAGAGTAGGTAAAATTAGTTGTACCGCCTCATCCCACGCGTTATCAGTGCCGTGACCATAAAATAGGCCCGCTGCGTTAAAGCGACTAACAGTCCAACGAATCACATCTTGAAGCGTGTGTAGTTCTGATACCGCTTCTTCTACAAAAATCTTATCCAAAATTGTCTCCGAAAAGCGCTACAATACTGCTAATTACGTTTCTAATTAGAATTCATAACCTGATGAGCAAAAAAGACACCGACTTCGATGACGATTTCGCCCTGTTCAACGATGCAGTAAAGGGCGTTAAAAAGTTGCAACAGGATACCATAGTCCAGCAGCCAAAAAGAAATGCCAAGCAAAAAGAAATTACTCGAACGGCAAGACAAGCCAGTGATAGCGAGTTTTATTTCTCGGATGAGTTCATTCCGCATCTTAGCGAAGAAGGGCCTACACGTTATGCGCGCGATGATGTCTCTAAATATGAGGTGAAGCGCTTACGTCGTGGTGTCTATGTACCGGATGTATATCTTGATATGCACGGTATGACGCAGCAAGAAGCCAAACGTGAACTTGGCGCGATGATTGCGCACTGCGTGAAAGAGAGCGTAGCTTGTGCCTGTGTACAGCACGGCATTGGTAAACACATCCTTAAACAGAAAGTGCCTTTGTGGTTAGCACAGCACCCAGATGTGATGGCTTTTCACCAAGCACCTTTAGAGTTCGGTGGCCATGGGGCGCTACTGGTTTTACTTGCTATCCCAGATAAATAGCCATCGACTTGCTCTTTATTCTAAAAAGTACGTCCAGCACCTTGTCGTTTGGTCGAAATAATCCGTTAGAAACAACGAAGGGCATCTCAATAATCATGAGGTGCCCTTAAATTTATCTTGAGGAAACGGGCTCAGCTATGGATTAATGTTCCAAAGCAACTCGCCTTTTTGTTTTTTAAGGTCGAATTCAATACACGCGAGCCCTGAGGTTGGGAACATAGGTGGCGCCATGCCCGTCGCAAATTCAGCCGTTAAATAGCCCACTAGAGGTAAATGAGAAACAAATAAAATGGTCTCTAGCTTTTCTACTTCAGCCATTGCTATGGTCAAATCAAACACATCGTCAGACATTCCGTAAGGCGTAATGTCATCACAGGTTTCTACTTTCTTTCCAGAAAACGCTTGAGAGATTTCTAACCACGTTTCTTGTGCCCTCAAGTATGGGCTCACAAGCACTTTATCGAACTGGCTAAACCCTTGCTCATTTGCAGCTTGTGCTACCGCAAGAGACGCCATTTTACCGCGCTTCGTTAACGCACGTTCTGCATCCGAGTTAGCAAAATGTTCTGCTTCACCGTGGCGCATTATGAATATTTTCATGTTCAGTCCTGTCTACGTAACATTTCGAAAGTCGATATATCCCATATCAGCGATACGCTACTTAGCGTTTGGCTCTCAAACTAGAGAAACCGCAGTCTATATAAATAATTATATCAAGTCACTTGCTAAAGAGTTCGACTTTCTTAACAATCTTATTAAAAGAAAATAAATCACTGATAAAAATCGATAAAAGTGATTTAGAAGTCGCCAAAAAGCACTTCATATCCCAAAATATGATCGCGAGGTTTGCACCTGAAATCATCGCGTACATAATTTAAAAACCACCTTCTCTGGAGATGCATCTGTGCATTTAAGCCCTAATGATGAACATCAATACCGTTACGTAACATTAGATAACGGGTTGAGAGTACTGTTAGTTCACGATCAGAACGCTCAAAAAGCTGCAGCCGCACTCGCCGTTAATGTCGGGCATTTTGATGACCCTACAGACCGAGAGGGTTTAGCTCACTACTTAGAGCATATGCTATTTTTGGGAACTGAAAAGTATCCAAAGGTCGGAGAGTTCCAAAGTTTTATCAGCCAGCATGGCGGTAGCAACAACGCTTGGACAGGAACCGAACACACCTGCTTCTTTTTTGATGTTGAATTGAATGCCTTTGAAAATGCACTCGATCGCTTCAGCCAATTTTTTACTGCCCCCCTGTTCAACGAAGAAGCCTTAGACAAAGAACGCCAAGCCGTTGATTCAGAGTATAAAATGAAACTCAACGACGACTCGCGACGCTTGTACCAAGTGACCAAAGAGCTAGTGAATAACAATCACCCATTCTCGAAGTTTTCTGTCGGTAATATCGATACGTTGGGTGACCGAAACGGCGAGACGATTCGACAAGAGATCTTGGCTTTCCACCAGCAGCAGTACTCTGCTGACTTAATGACACTGACGCTGTCTGGTAATCAATCACTGGATGAAATGCAAAGCTGGGTTGAGGATCGCTTTAGCTCGATTACCAATCACAACCTACAAGGCAAGAAGGTTAACGTACCCATTATTGGCGAGTTAAGTACTGGCGTTCAAGTCCGTGTTGAGCCGATCAAAGAAGTACGTAAACTTATCTTAACCTTCCCAATGCCAAGTATGGATGAACACTACGGTATTAAACCATTATCGTTTTTTGCACACCTTATAGGTTACGAAGGCGAAGGCAGTTTGATGATGCAACTCAAAGAGAAAGGCTGGATTACTTCTCTCTCCGCAGGTGGCGGCGCAAGTGGCAGTAACTATCGTGATTTCACAGTCAGTTGCTCATTAACCATCGAAGGCTTAACCAAAACCGATAACATCATCCAAGCGGTGTTCCAGTACGTTAAGTTGATTGAACAACAAGGTATTGAAGAGTGGCGTTACCTCGAAAAACGGGCTGTTTTGGAATCAGCCTTCCGCTTTCAAGAGCCCTCAAGACCACTTGATGTCGTCAGCCATCTCGTTATCAACATGCAGCATTACCAAGAGCAAGATGTAGTGTATGGCGATTACAAAATGTCGCATTTCGACGAAGAGTTACAACGTTCTCTGCTTCCTTACTTAACCGTCGACAACATGCGGGTCACCATTGTTGCTCAAGGGTTCGAATATGACAGAGAAGCGAAATGGTACTTTACGCCCTATTCGCTCACACCATTTAGCGCTGAGCAAGTTCAATGCTTTACATGCATTAACCCCGGCTGGCAGTTTGAGCTCCCAAGCAAAAACCCATTTATTTGCTACGACTTAGACCCTGCAGAGCTCGAAGGTGACGCCAAGCACCCACAACTGTTAGAAGAGCTGGACGGCTTTAAGTTATGGCACCTCCAAGACCATCAATTTCGAGTTCCAAAAGGTGTGGTGTATATCGCTATAGATAGCCCACACTCAGTTGCCACCCCGAGAAACATCGTTAAAACACGCTTGTGTGTAGAGATGTTCTTAGACTCGCTTGAAAAAGATACATATCAAGCTGAGATTGCTGGCATGGGCTACAACATGTATACCCATCAAGGTGGTGTCACACTTACTCTATCTGGATTTAGCGAGAAACAGCCACAGCTGCTCAATATGATTCTTGAACGTTTCCAAGCACGCGACTTTAGTTCAACACGATTCGAAACGATTAAGCATCAATTGCTCAGAAACTGGAATAACGCATCGCAAGACCGTCCTATTTCTCAGCTGTTCAATGCGATGACGGGAATCTTACAGCCAAACAACCCGCCCTATTCCGTTTTAATTGAAGCGCTGGAAACAATAGAAGTCGACGAGCTTTCTTCTTTTGTTCAAGCTATTTTGGCCGAACTGCATGTCGAAATGTTTGTGTATGGTGACTGGAAAAAAGCCGATGCGAACAAGATGGCTGAAACGCTAAAAGATGCCCTGCGTGTTCAAGATCAGGCTTACGAAGAGTCACTGCGCCCTTTAATCATGCTGGGTGATAACGGTAGTTTCCAACGCGAAGTGGTCTGTAATCAAGATGACTCAGCCATTGTGGTTTACTACCAATGTTCAGATATATCACCTACAAATATTGCACTGTATTCATTGGCCAACCACTTGATGTCAGCCACTTTCTTCCACGAGATTCGTACTAAGCAGCAGCTAGGCTATATGGTCGGCACTGGTAATATGCCATTGAACCGACACCCAGGTATTGTGTTGTATGTGCAATCGCCTAATGCTGCCCCAGCAGATCTGTTGGCTTCCATAGACGAGTTCCTCAATGCCTTTTACATGGTATTGCTAGAGCTTAACGACTATCAATGGCACAGCAGTAAACGCGGTCTTTGGAATCAAATTTCAACGCCAGATACCACCTTGCGTGGTCGTGCTCAACGCTTATGGGTTGCGATAGGCAATAAGGATTTGGAATTCAATCAGAGGGATCGCGTGTTAGAAGAACTCAAAGGTCTGACTCGCTCAGACATGATGCGCTTTGTGGTTAGCCAACTTAAACCTCGTACAGCGAATCGTCTGATTATGCATGCCCACGGCAACGCTCATAATGAAGAAGAGAAGTTGTCAGCAGGTGTGGAGATTGGCTCAATTGATGAGTTTCAGTTGCGTCCTAAAGACTGTGAGCTTGGTTAGTCGTTCTTAGTAAAAAGATCAGAAGGTTGATGTGAAAGCATCAACCTTTTTTATTGAATGCAGCACAAGAGCAGATCTCCTATTACGCTCCTTCGTCGCTTTAGGAGATGACGGTAGTTTTGATTGAGGTGTGTTGACCACCTTCCTAATCAACACAATAGCTTACTTGTTACATCTCAATCGTCATTCCAAAAAAGGAGAAACGACTGAGTCGGGAATCTCCTTCTTTTGCATACTCCCATAAAAATGAAGCCCGCATCAATTGCTTGATACGGGCTTTATAATCAAAGTGCTAGAAAGTTACTAATAGAAAGAGTTACTTGTAGAAAGACTCATCCAACCCTGCACGTGTCAGTAGGCCATCACATGGCGCGAAACGATCACCGTACTTTTTAGCGAAATCGTTCATCATCTCTACCAGTGGCTTAATACCGAGTTGATCCATATAACGGAACGGACCACCTAGGAATGGCGGGAAGCCGATACCGAAAATAGCACCAATATCGCCATCTCGCGGGCTACGGATAATGCCATCATCCAAACAACGAACCGCTTCGTTGAGCATAGGCAGTACACAGCGCATTGCGATATCGTTGTCGCTTAGCTTAGGTTCAGGTTGCAGCTTAAGCAGCTTGTAAACTGACTTATCGACTTCCTTCTTCTTACCTTTGTAAGTGTAGAAACCTTTGCCACTCTTACGGCCTTTACGGTTGTCATTCAAAAGAATGTCGAACACATCAGGGCCTTGGAAACGTTCGCCTAATTCATTAACTAGAATCGGGATGATCTTCGCACCGATATCAACACCGACTTCGTCTAACAAAGTAATTGGGCCAACCGGGAAACCAAAGTCCAGCAACGTGCTGTCGAGCTTTTCAATCGGCTCATTTGCCAATAACAGATGCGCCGCTTCATTCATGTATGGAGCAAGAATACGGTTTACGTAGAAGCCAGCCGTATCTTTAACAACAATCGGTGTTTTACCTTGCTTCTTCGCTAATGCAACAACCGTCGAAATCGTCTCTTCTGACGTTGTTTCATGAGGAATAACTTCAACCAGTGGCATTTTTTCTGCTGGGCTGAAGTAGTGAAGACCGACTACGTTTTCTGGTCGCTGCGCCTTCTCTGCAATCTTATGGATTGGCAGTGAAGACGTGTTGGTCGCAAAGATAGTCTCTGACTTGGCATTGGCTTCAATGTCTGCAACCATTGATTGCTTAAGGTCGAGATCTTCAAATACCGCTTCAATCACCACATCCGTGTGGTTAAAACTCGTAAAGTCGATGCCACCAGACAGTTGTAACATCTTACTCTCAAGGCCAGCTCGGCTCAGAATACGACGTTTACGTTGCTTATCGAACAACTTGTAATTGTAGTTAAGTGCATTGAGCACACCTTCATTAGACACATCTTTAATACGAACCGGGACTTTCGCTTTAGCAACACTGACGTGGCTGATACCAGCGCCCATAAGACCACCGCCCAATACACCAACACGCTTAACCGCTTTTGGTTCTGCGTCCGCACCGTGCTCTTTTTTCATTTCAGTCGTTGCAAAGAAAATCGAACGAAGGGCTTTGGATTCTGCGGTCATCACCAATTCAGAGAAACGCTTCGCTTCGTACTGAAGACCTTTATCAAAGCCGTTCTCTAAGCCATAACGAATCACATCAAGAATCGCATCAGCGGCTGGGTAATTGCCGCGTGTTTTCTGATTGGTCTTCTTTGAAGCCTGTTCAAAAATAACCTTGCGACCAAGACCCGTACGTGAAATTAGTTTTTCTTTGGCCGAAGCTTGGCTTTTAGACGCCAAGCGCTTACCTTTTTTCCCGCCTGAGTTCTTTTCAACAAAGCTCTTAGCAACTTCCAGCAAGATAGTTTCTGGCACACAAGCATCCACGACACCTAGCGATTTCGCTTTTTTAGCGCGCAGTTGCTTACCCGTAAGAATAAGGTCAAGAGAAGGCAGTAAACCGATAAGACGAGGAAGACGTTGCGTACCACCAGATCCTGGCAACAGACCAAGTTGGACTTCTGGCAAGCCAAGACGAGTCTTGTCTGAGTCTGTACATACGCGGTAATCACACGATAGTGCCAGCTCTAAGCCACCACCTAAACATGGGCCGTGAATCGCTGCGACAACAGGATAAGGTAAATCAGAAAGCGCTTGGAACATCTCTTGCCCCTGACGAGCGAGAGATTGTGCTTCATCAGCCGTTTTGCAGGCATCAAGCATTCGAACATCAGCGCCAGCAATAAAATTATCTGGCTTCAATGAATGAACGATTAAGCCTTTAACTCGGCTTTGCTTTTCCTTCAACTGCTCGAAGATTGCTTTCATTTCTTCGGCAAACGCCGCTTGTAGCGTGTTCATTTTTTCGTTTGGTACATCGATCGCAAGCCATGCAATATCTTGGTCATCGATAGTTAAAGAAAACGCGGTCGCCGGTTTTACGGCTTCATCGTTTGAAACCGTCTTATCACTTTTAGATACAGTCACTGGCTTTGAATCCGTTTTTTTGACTGCTTTCTTTTCTTTTTTCACATCAAGAGTCGTAGACATTATTCCACCTCCAAGATCATTGCTGCACCTAAGCCACCAGCCGCACAAGCAGTATTCAATGCTAGGCCACCACCACGACGTTTAAGTTCACGCAGTGTCTGAGTCATCATACGCGCGCCAGTCGCTGCAAACGGGTGTCCGTAAGCAATTGAGCTACCCAACACGTTGAACTTCTCCATATCAATCTCACCGATCGCTTTGTCACGGCCAAGATTCTTCTGAGCAAATTCATCGCTTGCGAACATTTTGACGTTAGCCAGAACTTGAGCCGCAAACGCTTCATGCATCTCGATAAGTGTTAGGTCTGATAATTCTAGTCCTGTGTTCTTCAATACTTGAGAGGTCGCGTACGTCGGCCCCATCAGCATATCCGTTTCAACACCAATCGCTGAGAACGCGTAACCACGAATGTAACCAAGCACTTCTAAGCCTAGCTCTTTCGCTTTTCCTTCGCGCATCAACATCACTGCGGCACCGCCATCGGTGAGAGGCGTGGCATTGGCTGCCGTTACACTGCCGTATTGTCTGTCGAATGCAGGGCGCAATTTAGCGTAACCTTCAACCGTCGAGTCGTGGCGAATGTTGTTGTCTTCTGCTAGGTACTTTTTATAAGGCGCGGGGAATGCCGTCATCACTTCGTCTTTAATCTTGCCTTCTTTCCATGCTTGAGAAGCCAAAGAGTGAGAACGGTGAGCAAGTGCATCTTGAGCTTCGCGAGTAATACCATGTGTCTTAGCCATCTGCTCAGCAGTTTGTCCCATAGACAAACCTGTCGAGTATTCTGCGACTGCTGGTGGTACTGGCATCAAATCTTTGACTGAAAATGTTTTAAGAATCTTCAGTTTTTGACCTATGGTTTTCGTTTTACTCAGTGCTAATAAATTCGCCGCTAACTTTTTCGAAACGCCGATTGGCAATACAGAAGAAGAATCCGCGCCGCCCGCAATACCAACATCAATCGTGCCAGCCATAATGCTCTCGGTCACGTTGACTGCAGCTTGGAAGCTAGTCGCACATGCTCGCGTCACACTGTAGGCATCAGTATTAATGTCCATACCTGTACCCAACACGATTTCACGTGCAATGTTCGGTGCTTCTGGCATTTGCACTACTTGGCCGAACACGATTTGTTCGATAAGCGCAGGATCGACATCAGTTCTTGCAAGCATTTCGCTCACCACCATTTTGCCTAGGTCAACCGCAGGCACTTGGCTAAATTCTGTGCTCTGACGAGCGAATGGGGTTCGTAGTCCAGCGACAACGGCAACACGTTCTCCAGAACGCGTTTTGACTTCCTGTTTGCCCATGGTTTCTCCTTAAGGTTAAGAGGTCTGACCTGAAGCATTGTAAACAAGTTGTTAATTAAATCAAACAGGCGTTTAAATAAACGTGATACGAGTATCCCACTGCTTGAAAATCTAACTGAACATTCAGGCGAACCTTTTTGAGGGAAAGGTTGTCGTAAGATACTAAACTATTGCAAGCAAAGCTGTTATCGCTATGTAAGGGATGTTTTTCTTAAGGCAAAAAAAAACCACACAAAACTGTGTGGTCGGAATGTATATAAAGCAATTAACTTAACGCCAATTGAAATAATCAGTTTCCTGATTAGGAGAAAGTAAAGTCAGCCTTCAAAAGGAAGTGTCGTCTTGCTCAACATGCTAGCCACGAATGACTAACTAGACGACAAGGTGTACTATAGCGTTTTCGAGGGCTTAAATTTTGAAGTAGATCAATTTTAATGTGATTTTACGACTTCCTGCCGACGTTAGCCCTAAAAACGAAACAGCATATGTAACGAAGCACAACGTATAGAAGACAGCTATACGCAGAGCAATTATGGAGGCTCGTGTGTCAATAATAAAAATGTTTGGAAAGAAAACAGCCAAGCGTCCGGTCAACTCTGATATGGACAAACAAAGAAAATACGAAGCACTCGTGCGCGCCTATCATCGTGACCTCTTTCGCTATGCCTATTGGCTATGCAAAGACAAAAGTATTGCCGAAGATTTAGTTCAAGAAACTTGCCTTCGTGCATGGAAGTCACTCGATAGCCTACAAGATCAAAAAGCCGCAAAGTCATGGCTGATTACTATCTTGCGCCGCGAGAATGCTCGACGTTTTGAACGCAAACAATTTGATCTGGTTGATATCGACGATCATGGTAACGATGCTAGCATCAGTGATGACCCACATCATCAACACCAATGGTTGCAAGCGCAGATCATGAAACTTGAAATCGAATACCGTGAACCCCTCTTCTTACAAGTGATTGGTGGTTTTAGTGGTGATGAGATCGCCGATATTCTCGATCTTAACAAAAATACGGTGATGACACGTTTATTCAGAGCTCGAAATCAGTTGAAAGAGATGCTGGATACAGAAGAGGCAGAGAGGGGGCAACATAATGGATGATTTGGAATTTCGTCGTCGTGTATTGTCGGAACCTAAGCAACGTACACAAGACATTATTGATGCAGCAGCGAATAGTGAAGCCAATAGTAATTTCTTAGACGATGTACTATCACTTGATAAGCAAATCCATTCAGCATTGAATGTGGATGTGCCAGACGATCTGGCAGATCGTATCCTATTCAATCAGACCTCAAGCGAAGAGAGCAAAGTAGTAAGGCCTACGTTTGCTCGACGAGCGATGGCAATGGCTGCTTCTGTGGCATTCGTTGCAGGTTTATTGGTTGGTCAAGTCAACTGGAGCAACGCGTTGGTATCTCCAGCTCAAGCAAGCTTGGCGGATACTGCAATGAAACATGTTGTTGATGAAAAGAGCTTCGTTAGTGCACTTGATGAAAATGTATCATCTCAACAAATCAACGCAAAAATGAACCCGTTTGCTTTTCAGTTTGATGAAGCCTTCCCTTACCACGTCTATTACCTGAACCACTGTGGTTTTGGCAAATCCAACGCAATGCACATGGTTTTCCAAGGCGAAAAAGGCAAAGTCACGCTGTTTTTAACTGGCATTCCGACTGACAAGTCTATCGACTTTGATGAAAAAGGCATGTCAGGCTCGGTAACACCGATCGATGGCAGCAGTTTGATCCTTGTAGGGGAAGATGGCGAGGATGTCTCTAAAATCGCCGAAAAGCTGACAAAAATGATCAAACCAATGAGCTAATTTGCTCTCAAAGCCCCGTAACAAAAGGCCCAGCAAGTATATCACTGATATTGCTGGGCTTTATTTATCAATAAATCGCAAAACCATTCACCACACCAATACCTCTAGAGTTAAAACTCTAAAAAACAGCATTTCTCTCCATTTTCGTGCCAGATAGGCGTCATTTCCATAATTTTACCCTCAAAATTTCCAATGGTCGGATTTGTATATCGTATACTTCCGAATAGGATCAGCCAACATTGAGCAATTGCTCAAATTAATCGCCCTGTAGAGGCGGATATATAAAGGAATAAATGAATGACTACCAACAACACGCGTCTGTTTAAAAAGTCTCTTTTAGCAGTAACAATCACACTGGCATCTTCGCAAGCGATGGCAGCAGGTTTCCAACTTAACGCACAATCAGCAACCGGCATCGGCCGTGCTTTTGCTGGTGATGCAGTAATCGCAGATAACGCGTCAGTAATGGCACGTAACCCTGCAGCAATGGCACTATTTGATAAAACTGAGCTATCTCTTGGTTTTGAAAGCATCACTTCAATGATTGAAGTCAACGACGTTAACTACGTTGGTGGCAAAGTTCCGGTAAATAATACTGATGATGTAGGTGACACATCAATCGCGCCTAACATCCACTTAATCGTTCCAGTAAATGATAAATTTGCTTGGGGTATCAATGCCTACTCAAACTTCGGTACTAAAACAGAGTTTGACAACAACTACCCGGCAGCTGAATACGGTGGCTTAACGGATGTTAAGAGCGTCAACTTTGGTCTTGCAGGATCTTACCGACTAGACGACCAATGGAGCTTCGGTGCAGGTTTAGACCTTATTTATGGTCAAGGTACGATGAAACGTACCGCTGGCGCTGGTTTTGGCCCTGGAGATGCATCTAAGGGAATTCCACCAGCAGGCACTCCTTTATTAAACGTCGACAAAGCTGATGGTTGGGCTGTTGGCTTTAACGTTGGTACTGTTTATGAGCTAGATGAAAACAACCGTTTTGGTCTATCTTACCGTTACAGCCCTGAAATCACCGCTAAAGATGACAAGGGCCAAGAAATCACGCTACCACTACCAGACATCGCTGAATTCTCTGGTTTCCACAAAATTGAAGATACTAAGTTCGCAGTTCACTACTCTGTACAGTGGATCGGCTGGGGTGATTTCGACCAGATCGAATTCCAAAACCTATCTCAAGGTGCGATCAAAGGCGCTTACAATAAGGAATACAAATGGCAAGATGGTTGGCACTACGCAATTGGTGGTACTTACTACCTAAACGATACGTGGACACTACGTACCGGTTACATGTATGACACCAGTGCGCAAGACGAACTGACATCTATCTCTGTTCCGGATTCAGACCGTCAGTGGTTCTCTGCTGGTTTCACTTACCACATTGATACCGCTTCAAACGTAGACTTCGGCTTTACATACTTGTTAGGTGACGATGTGAAGGTTTCAGAAACCTCTTCAGGTACGCCACTAACAGCGACGACACATGCTGATGCAATCCTATTAGGTCTTCAGTACAGCCGCAGCTTCTAATATAAAGTTAGCTATAATCCCAAAGGGTCGCATTGTGCGACCCTTTTTTGTTTTCCTAAACCACTGACCAACCTAAATTTAAGCTTACAACTGTAGCCTGCAGAGCAAATATACAGCTACAGGTGTACGCTCAAACTTCGCAACACAGCCGAAACATTTAGATGATTTCTCTAATAATTAAACACATTTGCTCATTTAATCCCTAAAACACTGTTTTATTCGAATTTCATTTTTAAAGTAATAACTCTAAAAGTAGAATCACGCCACTAAATACTTATGATTCAGTGAACATAATAATGAAAATGAATAAAACTCTTCTATCTGCTGCAGTGGCAGTTGGATTACTTTCGACTTCTACCGTAACTAACGCGGCAGGTTTTCAACTAGCAGAATACTCAGCAACAGGCTTAGGCCGTGCTTACGCTGGTGAAGCAGCAATGGCTGACGGTGCAGACGCGCAATGGCGTAACCCTGCTATGCTGACTTACCTAGAAGGCACACAGGTTTCTGTTGGTGGTATCTACGTTGACCCAAATATTGATATTGAAGGGACTTCTACAACTCGCAGTGGTACAACAGCATCAAACTCTAGTGACTTCGCGCACAGTGCTTTTATTCCAAACTTTTATGCTTCTCATAAGTACAACGAAAAATTTGCGTTGGGTTTTGCTGCAGGCACAAACTACGGTATGGCAACGGACCTAGGTAAAGACTTCGGCGGTGCAAACCATGGTAACGAAGCAAGTGTGACTACTATGGAGCTGAACCTGAATGCTGCATACCAAGTGCTAGAGAGTGTTTCTATTGGTGGTGGTGTACGTTACATCATGGCTGAAGGTAGCTTTGGTGCGACTGCTGCTTCTACTTTACCTGTGGGAACAACTCTGAAATACATGGAAGGTGATGATACAGCATGGGGTTGGCAAGTTGGTACCGCTTGGGATATTAATGAAGACAACCGCCTTGGCTTTACCTACAAATCAGAAGTTGACCTGACTTTAGAAGGTTACGCTAAGGGTATTGGCTTCAACCCAACAAACCCAGTAGCGCACAAGAGTGGTTCAATGGATCTCGCTCTTCCGGCAACAGCAGAACTTGCAAGTTTCCATCAACTGACAGACACAGTAGCGGTTCACGCGAGTATTAACTGGACAAACTGGAGCAGCTTTAAAGAGCTTGTTGCTGATTTCCCTGGCGAAAAAAGCGTAGAGATCAAGCAAGAGAACTGGGAAGACAACTACCGTTTTGCTATCGGAACCACTTACCAAATGACGCCTAAGCTAGCACTACGTTCTGGTATCGCATATGACACATCAGCGGTAAGTACAGAACACCGCACTGCGACGATTCCAGAAACAGACCGTACTTGGTTAAGTATCGGTGCGGGCTACCAATGGTCTGAGCAGCTAACTCTGGATGCTGGCTTCACTTACATTCTAGCGAAAGACGCGAAAATGCATGAATCAGATCCAGGAACACAACAAAAACCTGGAGCGGATGCCTTTGGTGGCCGTTTCGACGGCGAGGTTTCAGGCAGCATCTGGTTAGTCGGTATCCAAGCTAACTACCGCTTCTAGGCTAGTTACCTAATTATCTACTTACCTTCTTACCGAAAGGTAGAAAAGTAGAAAAGTAGAAAAGTAGAAAGCATTAAAAAGGCTCGATGTTGAATTAACATCGAGCCTTTCTCTTATCTGCTTATCTAAGCTTTGTCTCTAGTAATCTTCGAGATACTCATCAATGAAATCTTCTTCCTCAAGATCAACCTCTTCTGGCTCGATCTCAGCTTTAAAATCTTGACGTTGGATGTAAATATCACGAGTCAAAGCATATGGATCTGGAGAGTCATCTAATAAGGCTTCTTGCGAGGCCAACTGAGCACGTGTTTCCATACCTTCAAAGGCCCACTTCCCTAACTTTGCCCAAAAGGTAAACAGAGACAAAGGTACATATAAGCTATCCACTTGCTCTGTTACTTGTCGGGTCGTCACAGGGCCATATCCCGGCAGCATAAAATACGGTCCATTCCCTACCCCATAATGACCAATCGCATCAGAAAACGACTTTTCGTCATATTTGGTGATCCCCGCTTCGCTAGCAATATCAATCAGACCAAGAAGACCAAAGGTAGAGTTAATCCAAAAACGATTGAAATGATCGAGCGCTTTCCCACCATTACCCATAATGAGATTATTGAGCATACTTGATGGCTCATCTAAGTTGGCTAAAAAATTGGAAATACCAGAGCGAATTGGTACAGGGGTATAGTCAACATAGGCAAGAGAAACAGGTCGAACCAAATAAGGGTCGAGATACTCGTAGTTGATATCCCACATCGCTCGGTTGAAACCTTCAAAAGGGTCGTTCGGATGGGACTCTTCGACATATTCAGAGGTTTCGAAATTATCACCGCCATTGCTTTCATCTGGTACGCTCGAACAACCTACCGTTAAGCTTGCGATGAAGAGTAAACTCGAAAGTCTTAAAACACTGATAGACATATCACCTTTTCCATAAGGAATAATAAAAAAGGCCAGCAATCGCTGGCCTCAATTGGTTGCGTAAGTCTATACCGTTTTTTAATAAATCGGAATAGCTAACACCTATGCAAAGTAATGATTAATATTGCTTATTGATATCAATGGTAACTGGGGCACCCAGTTCAACCACTTCACTTTCACCGTACCAATCACCGTCTCGAGTTGAAACGTTACCATCTGTATCAAGCCTAGCTCTAACCATTAGAGTTTCAAGGCTGGACAGCTTCTGCCCTTCCAACATGCTGTTGCCATCATCAAGAACGACAGTACGAGGGAAAGTTCCTAGCGGATAACGAGCCGCAGCAATCGGCATTGGTGAGCCGTCAGCTCTGTGCACTGATACAACTAACACTGAACTAGGGGCAGCATTCACATCACCAGATAATTCAAGCGTTACAGCAACAGTTTTACCTTGGTCAACGCCCATAGCATTGCCCATTTTCTTCTGTGCACTTTCAATACTGCGCGACAACATTTCATAGCGACTGTCTTGTGGACCAATCATCTGTTGCATGATGCTCCAGTACTTAACAGCACCTGGGTAGTCTTGACGCTCAAACGCATCAAACGCTAGCAACGAGAACACACGAAGATCAACATAGTCGTTTTGAATCAAACGGCTCAAAATTAAACGAGCTTGGTTTTGATCCGCATCATCAGGTGAAAGCATCAATGCTTGTGCATAACCTAGCTGAACATCTTCATTCTTTGGCTCAAGCTTGTAAGCTCTTTGCATCGAATCTTTCGCAGTTTCCGCGTCGCGGTTAGCCAATGCAATACGACCTAATAGTAACCAACCTGTCGAATCTTTTGGTTGATAGTGCAGACGAGTACGAAGTGCCAGAGTCAAATCTTCTAGTTCATCATCCGTTAATGCACCACCTTCCGATGACATTAGCTTTTTAGACAACTCAGGAAGGTTTGAACTCACTTCTTGCCAGTGTTGGACTTTATCCAGAGCACCAAACTGAAAGTACATACCATATGTAACAACCACGACTAGGACAATAGATGGTACTACGACGCCCAATGTTGAGATTTGGGTCTTCTTCATCTCTTTCTGCGCAGGTACATCATCAAGTAGAGACTGTTTCAAATCAGCGATCAGCTCTTGTTGGTTATCAACAAGGCCTTCTTCTGCTTCTACTTCGAGCTCAACGAGACGATCTTTATAGAATGCTTTGTTCAACTCGTCGCGAAGCATTTCATCATTGTTCGCCTTCTTATTTATGAAGGGCAGAACAATTAAGAAAATAGCTGCTAGCGAAAGGATAATGGTAGAAATCCAAAATAGAGTCATTACTTCTTATCTCCGTCGTTCTCTTCATCGAGTAACGCTTTTAAACGAGCTTCTTTGTCTGCATCCCAGTCTTTATCTGACTCTACTGCTTTCGACTTTGACTTTCGGCTTCGTAAAATGATCAAACCGAAACCAAACACGACTACCGCAAACGGACCAACCCAAAGGATTGATGTGGCTAATGTGAGTGGTGGGTTGTAAGTAACAAAGTTACCGTAGCGAGCAATCATGTAATCAATGATGTCTTGCTTCGACTTGCCATCTTTTGTCATTTCATACACTTTTTGGCGTAAATCAACCGCAAGCTCTGCGTTCGAATCACCAATGGTGTTGTTCTGACATTTAGGGCAACGCAGCGTGTTGCTTAGCTCTTTGAACTGCTGCTCTTGATCAACGGTATCAAATTCATGAAATTCGATAGGCGCAGCAGAAACAGTCGCCGAAATAGCAAATGTAGCGAATAGAGCAATCAGTGTCTTCTTAATCATTTCGCTTCCTCCAACAACTCTTGGTACATCGGCTCAAGCGTCGATGCCCAGTTAGTTGGGTTCACGTCACCAACATGGCGATAACGAACTACGCCGTTAGCATCAATGAGGAAAGTCTCTGGAGCGCCATACACACCAAGGTCAAGACCTAGCATGCCGTTACCATCGAACAGGCTGATCAAGTATGGATTGCCCAGCTCTTTTAACCAACCTACCGCTTTATTGCGATCATCTTTGTAGTTAAGGCCAATAATCTTAACGCCTTGACCCGCTAACTTATTCAAGTAAGAGTGCTCTGCATAACAAGTAGGACACCAAGTCGCCCACACATTTAGAAGCAGTGGCTCACCTTTAAAGATAGCTTGATCATGGAACTTACCCGGTTGCTCTAAGTCTTCTAAACCGAACTCAGGTACTGGCTTACCAATCAATACCGATTCAAGTTTAGTCGGGTCATCACCCGACTGGTTACGCATCAATTGAGTCGCAAAGATTCCAGCTAGAACCATGAACGCAATCAATGGAATGAATAAAATCTTCTTGTTCATTCGAATTAAGCCTCCTGCTCTTTAGTAGACTTTTTCGTTGGCTTACGGAAGCGGTAACGACGGTCACTGATAGCAATAACACCACCAATCGACATAATCAGAGAACCAGCCCAGATCCAACGTACAAATGGTTTGTAGTAGATACGCACAGCCCAAGATTTATTGTCGTCTAAACGCTCACCCATTGCGATGTAAAGGTCGCGCGTTACGCCACGATCAATCGCCGCTTCTGTCATCATCGACTTAGCGGTTGTGTAGAAACGTTTTTCAGCGTGAAGCGTGTTGATGTATTTGCCTTCTTTGGTAATTTCAAAGTCAGCAATGTAACCATCGTAGTTAGGGCCATCTTTGTCACGAACTCCTGTAAACAGGAAGCTGTACTCTTCAAGTTGGTAGCTTTCACCTGGTGCTAAGCGTACGTCACGTTCGATGCTGTAGTTTTGCACCATCGCAATACCAATCACTGTCACGGCCAAACCAATGTGACCACACATCATCGCCCAGTGGCTACGAGGTAGCTTAGTCAAGCCTTTCAGGAATGTATGACGGTGTGTCGCACGTTCATGAAGCTCAAAGCCATGCATGAAGATAATCCAGAATGCCATTACCCAACCGGCAAAAGCGGTACCGCTGAAACGGTCAGCCAAAATCGTAACCATTAGCGCACTTAAGCCCAGTGAGAATACACCTGAGATCAGCATAGGTTTAACGAGCTTAGATAGGTTGTCACGTTTCCAACGGATCAGTGGACCGATACCTAATAGGAACGAGAACGGGATCATTAACCAGAAGAACAACATATCAAAGAATGGTGCACCGATAGATACCGAGCCCAAGCCTAACTGTTTATGAACTAATGGCAGCAAGGTACCAACTAACACAACCACAAGTGCAGCAATCAATAGGATGTTGTTGCCGAGTAGCGCGTTTTCACGAGAAACCAAATCGAAGTTACCACGTACACGAACCGATGCGCCTTTAACAGCAAACAACAACAGTGAACCACCGATAACGAACACTAAGAAACCTAGAATAAACATACCACGGGCAGGATCCGACGCGAATGCGTGAACCGATACCAAGATGCCCGAACGAACTAAGAATGTACCTAGTAAGCTTAGTGAGAATGCAGAGATAGCCAGCAAGACTGTCCAAGCTTTAAATGTGCCACGCTTTTCGGTTACCGCTAGTGAGTGCATTAGAGCAGTACCAGCTAACCAAGGCATGAATGAAGCGTTTTCTACTGGATCCCAGAACCACCAGCCACCCCAGCCAAGTTCGTAGTAAGCCCACCATGAACCAAGTGCGATACCTACTGTTAGGAATAACCAAGCAGCGATTGTCCAAGGACGAGACCAACGAGCCCATGCCGTATCTAAACGACCGCTCATTAGAGAAGCGATTGCAAAAGAGAACGCTACCGAGAAACCTACATAACCCATGTAAAGCATTGGCGGGTGAATAATCAAACCCGGATCTTGCAGTAGTGGGTTCAAGTCACGGCCATCAACAGGGAAGAAAGGCAATGTACGTAAAAACGGGTTAGACGTTACGATAATGAACAGCAAGAAGCCGACAGTAATTAAACCCATAATCGCCAGTACGCGAGCCACAGACTCTTGAGGCATACCACGACTAAACGTTGCAACTGCTACCGTCCAACCCGCTTGGATTAGAACCCAAAGCAGTAGTGAGCCTTCATGAGCCCCCCAAACCGCGGTAATTCGGTAGTACCAAGGTAGTTGGCTATTCGAGTTACTTGCTACGTATTGAATCGTAAAATCATTTGTGTAGAACGCGTAACACAAGATAAAGAACGAAATCGCTAGGAATCCGAACATACCCCACGACAGCGGTCGTGCACTGTTCATCAATAATGTGTTATTTCGAGCGGCTCCATACAGTGGGAGCACGCTTAGCAGCAGTGCAAGTCCCAAAGACAGGATCATCGCAAAATGGCCGATCTCGGCTATCATTGAGCATTTCCTTCTTTTTGTTCAGCCGTGTATTGCAAAGGCTCATGAGTTTTCTTCATTGCTTCAGCAACTTCAGAAGGCATATATTCTTCATCGTGCTTTGCCAACACCTCAAACGCTTCAATTGTCGTTGCATCCTTAAGGACACCTTGAGCAACAATACCTTGGCCTTCACGGAAAAGATCAGGAAGGATGCCATCATATAGAATCGTCACTTTAGGGCCTACATCAGCCAAATCGAAGCTAACACGCAATGATTCATTGTCACGGCTTACAGAGCCGACTACAACCATGCCACCAATACGTAAGCGTTGACCCACTTCAGGTTTTTTACCATCTTTGCCGTTGACGAGCTCGGTTGGTGTATAGAACAGATCCATGTTCTGGTTAAGTGCATAAACCATCAATCCAACAGTTGCACTGATACCAAAAAAGATCGCTAAGATAATGCCTAGCCTCTTTTTGCGTCTTGGGTTCATAGAGTGTTCTCCATATTTTTTGCTGCATCAATACGAGCTTGACGGTCAATCTTAGCTTGTACTTCATTTAATAATTGCTTACCACGACGAACGCTTACGACCAGTAAAATGATCATCGCGAGGAATGTGATTCCAAATGCACTCCATACATATGAGGCGTAGCCACCCATGGCAAAGAAATCACTCAGAGATTCAAAATACATAATTACCTACCCTACTACGCTTTATTAGCCGCTAGCTTGCGAACCCATGGACGGTGACTCTCTTTACTGATGATTTCGTTTCTAAAACGAACCATAGTCACAGCACCAAAGAAAAAGGCAAAACCGAAGATGTTAAGAAGAAGCGGCCATAGCATGTCACTTGAAATAGAAGGCTTATCAAACTTAGTAATTGTTGCGCCTTGGTGGAGTGTGTTCCACCACTCTACTGAAAAGTGAATGATAGGTAGGTTGATGACACCAACGATGGCCAAAATACCGGCTGCTTTTGCTGCGGTTTTTTGGTCGTCAAACGCATGGTGCAGTGCAATAACACCTAAATATAGGAATAGAAGAATCAGCTCTGAGGTTAAACGTGCATCCCAAACCCACCAAGCACCCCACATTGGTTTACCCCAAACAGCGCCAGTTAGTAACGCAATAAAGGTAAATACAGCACCGATAGGCGCCATAGCCAACGCA
The DNA here is from genome assembly GCF_041470165.1 of Vibrio sp. 10N.286.46.A8. Taxonomy (NCBI): domain Bacteria; kingdom Pseudomonadati; phylum Pseudomonadota; class Gammaproteobacteria; order Vibrionales; family Vibrionaceae; genus Vibrio; species Vibrio sp. 10N.286.46.A8. The sequence goes on along the minus strand of NZ_JBFRLX010000027.1, from coordinate 4,016 downwards.
GCCATGTCTGACAGCCTTACCTGCCATACCAAACCGATAAAGGCGGCAATTGCCATCGACATGTATACACCCATAGACCAAATTGCAGACGGAACATGGATATAGATAATTCGGAAGCTATCGCCTTGCTGGTAATCAGAAGGGGCAAATGCAAGCCCCCATACAGTACCGGCGGATAGACACAATAGCGCTAGGATCGAAAACCATGGCAGAAGTTTACCAGCAAGCTGATAAGAGGTTTCTGCTTTGGCGTAGGGATGGAGCCATTTCCACATGTTGTAATCTCACTCTTACTTCATATTGCTTACAGCTATCACAGCTATAATTATTATAATTTATTTGGCTTACAGCTTCTTTCAGTGACTCTAGGAGTTTGAAGGCTTTAAATAGTTCACTTTGAACATGCAAAGTGCTGGTGAGTGCGTAGTTAATCTTAACCAGGTAATTAACTAGTTAACACTCACTCTCAGTGCTGCACTGATGGCAAATGGGGTGAGCGTCATCGCGCCCATTAACATTGCCCCTAACACCGCTAATTGTCCGTTATACGCAACGCCTAACGCTGCGGCATCAATCGCTGATGTAGCAAATATAAGAATTGGGATATACAACGGCAAAATAAGCAGACTTAACAGCACACCACCTTTTTGTAACCCAACCGTTAAAGCCACACCAATCGCACCAATAAAGCTTAATGCAGGCGTACCGACCGATAACGTTAAGACTACCGATAACCAAGTATCGAAATCCAAGGACAGCAGTACCGCCAACAACGGACTGATCAATATTAATGGTAACCCTGTCAATAACCAGTGCGCTATGACCTTGGACAAGACTACCAACTGCAACGGGATGGGCATCAACATCATCTGCTCAAGCGCGCCATCTTGAAAATCATCACGAAACAAACGCTCTAAAGAGAGCAATGCAGAAAGCAAAGCCGCTACCCAAACAATACCTGCAGCAATACGTGCAAGTAGGTTTGGCTCAGGGCCGATACTCAATGGGAAAAGGGTGATGACAATAATAAAAAACCACAGAGGGTTAAAGATATCGGCTTGGCGACGAAATGCGATCAATAGCTCACGTCGGATGATCGTTGTCATTGAAGAGATCATATTACTCACCCAACTTTATTTTTCTTAGTTTCGGGCTATCAGCAAACATATCTTGGTGTGTGGTTAATAACACAATGCCACCGTTATCTGCATGCTGAGAAAAAAGAGACTCCAAAACCTTAACACCCTGCTTGTCTATTGCAGTCAGCGGTTCGTCTAGAATCCATAACATTTGCTTACTTAACCACAGACGAGCCAATGCTACACGGCGCTGTTGACCCGCCGAAAGTTGACCTGCAGGCACATCTTCTCGTCCAGCAAGGCCGACTTGAGCCAATGCATTGTAAAGTTCTTCCTTACTCGTTCCACTGCTGTGAATCGATTGATAGAAGCTCAGGTTTTCATAGGCACTAAGCTCGCGTTTTACGCCAGTTTGGTGACCAAGAAAAAGCAAATTTTGGTGATACACATCTCGACTCGTTTCAATGGACTCACCATCCCAAGAGATAGTGCCTTCATCACGATCACCTAAGCCGGTGATAATCCTAAGGAGTGTCGTTTTCCCAGTACCGTTACGACCTTCAACTTGAACCAGCTCACCGGGTTTCAATTGAAAAGACAACGATTCAAACAGAACCCTGTCGTCACGAATAGCAGTTAAATTTGAGACTTCTAGCATAGGTAAATTTAGTCGAGTAATGAGAGGGCTATAGTAGCACACCAATAAGGTGACAAAACAGGACTAGGCGTTTTCGAAAGAACAAACTCCGTAAGAAACTGTTACCACCGCATCACAATTTACACATTTTCATCAACAAACAAGATATTGCATTAGATACAAATACTTATAAACATCGTTCTATATAGGTATAACAGGCACAAAAAAAGAAGCCGAAGCTTCTTTTAAGAGGTGTGCGTGATGAACATCAATTGCTCATTACGCAGTAAGCGCTAAATTTAACGACGTCGAGTCGGGTCTCTGCGATCACGAGAGGATGCAGGTTGTTCATCATACGATGAAGGATTACTTCTTAACGAAGGGATTTTTTCCTTACCTGCGAGCTTATTCTGCAGAGACATCATCAGCTCAGCTTCTGCCTTAGGTAATTCACACTCTTCGATCAGTTCGTTTATCCCAGCACCAAGCTGAACCATTTTAGTTGCACGTGTATACAAACGCCCATCGGTGTCCGCATGTTCCAACTCAACAATACGTTCATTCAAGTGTTTTATCAGATCTTGCTGTTCCGTCACTTTCTGACCAAGGCCAACCACAACAGAGCGAACTTCAAGTAATTGCTTACTCGATTTTTGAAGCTCTTTATCCAAGTTACGAACTTGCAGGCGTGACGTATCGATCTGCTTTTGAATCGCACTTTTTACTTTGCTAATCAAAATCACGATGAATAACGTAAAAACCCCAACTCCGACTATCAGAGCAATAGGGTTTAAAGGAAGCGCTTCAAACATTACAGGTGAGCCATCTCATCCCATTCGTCTTCACTTAACAGCTTGTTCAGATCGACTAAGATAAGAAGCTTGCCATCACGGTTACTAACACCTTGGATGAACTTAGCACTTTCATCAGTACCAACACTTGGTGTCGTGTCGATTTCAGAAGAACGCAGGTAAACAACTTCAGCAACGCTATCTACTAAAATGCCAATAACTTGACGCTCAGACTCAATAACGATAATGCGTGTGTTATCTGTGATTTCACCTTGCATCAAACCAAAACGAGAACGAGTGTCAATAACAGTAACAACGTTACCACGCAGGTTGATAATACCTAAAACGTAGTCTGGAGCACCCGGTACTGGAGCAATCTCGCTGTAACGCAATACTTCACGTACTTGCATTACATTGATGCCGTAAGTTTCTTCTTCTAGTTGAAATGTCACCCATTGAAGTACTTCATCATTTGTTTGATCTTTTCTTACTTCAACTTCACTCATATGAGACATAGATAATCCTCTTGCCGTCGTTACCGACCACTGTTGTTAACTTGATGCTTATATTGTACCAATCGTAGTACTAGCCCAATGCTTTTACGTCTAGCCCTGCATTTAGCATGGCGGTTAATGCTTCAACATGGATCAAAGCACACATTTTTTCTTTTACCATACCAGCGAGCCATGGCCGTTTCCCTGCCGTTTCTCGCCAGCGTACTTTATCTGTATTAAGCAGCTCGGTACCTTTAAGCTCTGTGCTCGCAAGCCCCCACAAGCTTTCGCCAAGCATGACTATATATTGATAATTTTCTTTATAATCATCACATAATAGCTTTTCAGGCATCACCCATTTGGCGGTATCAACCACGTCTAGCTTACTATCTCGATTAGTTTGCAACCCCAAATACCAAGCAGGTTTGCCAATAATATGACTTAACTCTTCAAGGCGATGAATACCCCCGAGCTCATCAAGTGGCACAGCAAACGTCACACCGTTCACATCAAAATACAGCACTTGAAAATCTTCAGTTCTAGCCGTCGTTTCCCATGATGTAAACTGACCGGCTCCACCAGCTTGAGTTTCAAGTTCGGTAAATGGCTCAATTTGAGGAGATTCAAGATCGGGTTCAGTAGCCTTAACTTCTACTTGCTCCGTCTCCAGCGATTCAGCTTGTAACTCTTCAATTTGCTGCGATTCAACAGGTGGATCTACAGCAATTGATAAATCAGGTTCTGGAAGATCCCAATCTTGAATTTCAGGATCTACAGACACTTGAACAGACTCTACTGCAGCGTCAAACATTTGCATGTCTGCCTGCTGAGCAATTTGCTGTGTGTTCCGATCCATCAACTCATCTAGATTCAGCTCATCGACAACATTAGTCGCTTCTAAACGACTCAGAAGTTTCTGAACATCCTCAAGATTCGGCACTTCAAATTCTGCAGCGCGTATTTCGGCGTAGCTTGAATAATGACTAGTCGTTAATTGTGGCTCTGGCTCTGGCTC
>NZ_JBFRLX010000026.1:0-25289 GCF_041470165.1 Vibrio sp. 10N.286.46.A8 | reverse complement strand
GCCTGCATATTATAGAAAAACTCCGAGATAATTATTGTGATAAGCATGGAGTAATATGCAGTAGAGTTGACGTTAATTAGATATTTGTGCTGTTCTAAGCACTTTCTTCAGTAAATATCTATTTTTACGTGAGCTCCTCCCCAAAATAGTACTGAGTAGTGAACTGCTACGAACTTTCCTGTCCGGTATTAAGCAGTGCTAATGTTACAAGTATAAGAATAGGCGGGATTTTTTTGTTTGTGTAATCAAATTGTAAATTTTGAACAAAAAAAAAGCCCGTCTAAAACGGGCGAATAGTCACAGATGCATTACACAAAAGTGGATACTGATGTTACTCAGTGGATTCACTTGTACTGATTTGCTTAAAGGCTAGTCAGTAAAATTACAATAACGCAAATTCAACCTTGTGACTACTTATGCTTTTATTTTGAGTAACTATTTAGGGCGGGTGTGTTTTTCTTATGACGAAGTTCACACTAAAAATGTACTCAATGAAATATTGAAATGAAGTTTGCGAAGCATGATCTGTTCGAAACGTTCATCGACTGATGTCAGCGACGATCGGTGCACATAGTGCTATGAGATCATTGGGATCCAACGCAACGCCAGCCATTCGATCACCCGAGCTAATGGTAACGGTCGAGTTGCTCTGAATGGAAGGATCAAAAATGATCGGCATGTATCTCTTTAGAGCAATAGGCCCAACACATCCAGCTTTAAAGCCGGTGATGGCTTCAACATCAGCGAGTGATACGCAGGTCATTCGACGGCAATTCAGTACCGAGCGTACTTTCTTTGGATCGATAGAGCGATCGCCAGGAGTACAGGCCAACGCATACTGGTTTCCCATATCCTTAAGCAGGATGCACTTGACCATTTGAGAGGCATTAATACCTCGTTCTTGCGCTGTCTCTTCGATGCTGGTGGTTGGCTTGCTTTGCACCAACAGGCGATAGTCCACCTGCTGTTGATCTAACCATTGTGTAATCAGTGTTTCCACGTGGCTACTCTTCGTCAAGGCTGTAAGGCAGTGGCAGAATGTTCCATATTTGCTCAGGTTGCGCAGTCAATCGAAGCTGAACATCGTCATCAAGGTTGTTTGGCAACACCATCAAACCAATCGCCTGATTATCAGAAAATTGATAGACGTTTAATAGTCGGCCTGCACCGCGCCAGTTCTCACCTACGCTGCGCTCTAGTTCAATCGTATTCTCTAGAGACAATACATCTGAACTCGTTCCTGAAACAATGCGCATTTCACGCTTGTTCATGCCACGGTATTTAGCACGAGCAACTGTTTCTTGACCTGTGTAACAGCCTTTTGAAAAGCTGATACCGCCAATCGCTTGCAGGTTGAGTGCTTGAGGGATGTGTTCGTTTTGCTCTGCTTTCGATAGGTTCGGCTGAGCATCAAGAATTTCATGATACTGCCAAAGCGCTTCTGATACTTTTTCTGCAGTGCTGCTTGATACCAAGGCTTCTGCTGCTTCTTGCGTAACAAGTAGAGCCCAGCGGTTGTCAGAGACTTGAACAGCGGTGCCACCAGAGATTACACGCACTTTACCTTGGCTTTCTGAAATTGAGTCAATGTATTGATCAGCTGACGCGCCCATGACACCGATAACAACGTCAGACGTTTGCTCGATATCAACCTTAGAGAATACGGCGTATTTTTTAATTTCAACTAACTCGATTTCAATCGCAGACTTAGGCTGCATAAGAGCGTAGCCACCATTGTGGTGGAACAAACGAAAGATACTCCAAACCTTTCCTTTCGCATCACAATGCGCGCCTAACGTGGATTCATCATTAGGAAGAGTGACGACATCGCACGTTACTTGACCTTGCAGGTACGACTTTTTGTCATCGCCTATCATGGTGATTGCACTCCAGTCTGACACGTGTGTCATCATCAGATCTGGAAGCGATTCATTTTGCGTATGAGCGAGCGGCTGAAATGTGTTTTTCCAATCCATTTTATCTTTCCTAAGAATTTTATTTGGCTCTATGTTAATCCGGTTCTGTTTCTTTGTCAGCTTAGGTTTTTTTGTGAGCTTAGATAGGGACTGTGACTCACATAGTAGTTGCAGAGCGTATGACTTGTTACACTCCGAGAAAGAAAAATTATAGGTGAGGATAGCCAATGTACACTGCAGAGCAGAAAGCACGAATTAAATGGGGTTGCCGTCGTGGCATGTTGGAACTTGACGTAGTTATCATGCCATTTTTCGAAGAGTGTTTTGATTCATTGCAAGAGCAGGAGCAGCGTGAGTTTGTTTCTCTATTAGAGTGTGATGACCCAGACCTGTTTACTTGGGTAATGGGACACGGACGCAGTGAAAACCTAGGCCATGCTTCAATGGTTGATAAAATTGTCGCGCATAACCTCAGCAAGGTTCGTTAAGCTTCAGCTTAACCCTTCGTATTCCGCATTATTTGCAAAAGGCACTGTTTTTGGGTGCCTTTTGTTTTTCATCGTTTTCTCTTCTATTCCACTCGCTGTTGCCCTCTATTGTTTAGCTTTAGTGTTCAGTTTGTTTAAAGCCAATCATGTAATCTTAAATACAGCACATGGGTGCTTTGACTATAAAGAAGATGGCGAGATCCGACTCAATGAACAAGCCTACACACTTAAGTCCGTTGATAAGATTTGGGCGCAGTTCTTCGTTAAATTGCAGTTTGAGTGCGGATATTCAGTCTTGTTGTGGCGAGATAGTTGCAATGAACGTGAATATCGACACTTCTTGGCGCATTTACAACGAGTCCGTTTGATAAACGAAAGCATTGGATAAACAAGAACCAAAGATAAAAGAAAGGGAGCGCTAGGCTCCCTGTCGTCTTTTTCCATGACCAAAAATTAAGACTGGTTTTTCTCTGGTGTCAGAATGGTTGGGCCGCTGTCTTCAGCAAGTTCTGGGTAATCCAGCGTGTAGTGTAGGCCGCGGCTCTCTTTACGTTGCATTGCACAGCGAACCATCAACTCAGCCACTTGTAGTAAGTTACGCAGTTCTAATAGGTTATTTGAAACCTTAAAGTAGCTGTAGTACTCATGAGTTTCCTGCTGCAACATCTGAATGCGGCGCATTGCACGTTCAAGGCGTTTGTCCGTTCGAACAATACCCATGTAATCCCACATGAACAGTCTTAGCTCGTGCCAGTTGTGTTGAATGATCACTTCTTCATCACTGTTGGTGACTTGGCTTTCATCCCATGCCGGAAGTTCAGCGCACAGTTGAGATTGGTCGATGTTTTCAACGATATCTTTTGCGGCTGCCCACGCGTATACCACACACTCAAGCAGTGAGTTTGAAGCCATACGGTTTGCACCGTGCAAGCCGGTATAACTCACTTCGCCAATTGCATATAGGTTAGTTAAGTCGGTTTGACCTTGCTTATTCACCATGACACCACCACAAGTGTAGTGAGCTGCCGGTACGATTGGAATCGGTTCTTTGGTCATATCAATCCCCAAATCCATCAAGCGAGTATGGATCATTGGGAAATGCGTCGTGATGAATTCTTCAGGTTTGTGGCTGATATCAACATACATGCAGTCAGCACCTAAGCGCTTCATTTCAAAGTCAATCGCACGAGCAACCACATCGCGTGGAGCCAATTCACCGCGCTCATCGAAGTCCTTCATAAAGCGAGAGCCATCTGGGCGACGCAAATAGGCACCTTCACCACGCAATGCTTCCGTTAGTAGGAAGTTACGCGCTTCTGGGTGGAATAAGCAAGTCGGGTGGAACTGGTTGAACTCAAGGTTTGCCACACGACAACCCGCACGCCAAGCGATAGCAATACCATCACCTGAAGAGACATCTGGGTTAGAGGTGTATTGGTAAACCTTTGAAGCGCCGCCTGTTGCTAATACAACAAATTTAGCGCGCACGGTTTCAACGTGTTCTTGGTTACGGTTCCAAATATAGGCACCGATAACCTTGTCTTTCGAACCACCTATCTTATCTTCGGTGATTAAATCCAGCGCATTGTGACGCTCGAAGATCTCGATGTTTGGGTGATTCTTGACGTTATCTTGCAGTGAGGTTTGCATCGCCATGCCAGTTGCATCGGCAGCGTGCAGAATTCTGCGGTGACTGTGGCCGCCCTCACGAGTGAGGTGATACTTTGGTTGGCCTTCTGTGCTGTTCTCATCTTTATCAAATGGAACACCACCATCAATCAGCCATTGCACACACTCTTTAGCATTTTCAGCAATGAATTGAACTGTATCTTCTTCGCATAACCCAGCCCCAGCAATTTGAGTATCTTCTACATGAGACTCAATACTGTCCGATTCATCGAACACCGCCGCAATACCACCTTGTGCGTAATACGTCGATCCTTCGCTGCGTGGTCCTTTGCTTAATACAATTACTTTTGCATGTTCTGCTACGCGTAAGGCTAATGACAAGCCTGCCGCACCACTTCCTACCACTAATACATCACACTGATGTTCACGGTTTGCGTTCATAAAACTTATTAAATCCCGGGCTATAGTCGAGTTGTCCATGCTCAATTGACTTCGTCTTGTTTTAGGAGTTTGGGTAAGACTGTTATAATCTTTCCCTAGTCATCCTAAAACACGACACAAAATCAATATATAGACAGCTATCTAGAAATATTTAATTGCTCAATACCATTGCTTTTGCTCAAGTTTCCCCAAATTGATAGGGATAACTATTTTTATTACATCACATTGTGAAACAATAATGGCAAATAATTTTAGGAAAGTTGGAACTTTCGGTATTTGGCTTAGTCACAATAGTGCTCTTGTAGACGGTGGTGTCAATACTACATTTCGCATAATTAGTACCCATATCTGTGAAGGTAAGGGTTATAACAATAGGAGTACCCGCTCGAATGAACGAGCAGCTAACCGATCAAGTGTTGATTGAGCGAGTTCAGAGTGGAGATAAGCAGGCATTTAACTTATTAGTGGTTAAGTATCAAAACAAAGTTTGTAATCTTATCTCTCGATACGTGAATAATTCCGGTGATGTACCTGATGTAGCACAAGAAGCTTTTATTAAAGCTTACCGCGCGATACCTAACTTTCGTGGTGAGAGTGCTTTCTATACATGGTTGTACCGAATTGCCGTGAACACCGCTAAAAATCATATTGTTGCCCAGAGCCGCAGGCCGCCAGCAACAGATGTCGATGCAGAAGATGCAGAATATTACGAAACAGGCAGCGCGTTAAAAGAAATATCGAACCCTGAGAACTTAACGCTGTCAAACGAATTGAAACAAGTTGTTTTTGGAGCGATTGAAGCGCTACCCGAAGACTTAAAAACTGCAATGACGTTGCGTGAGCTCGAAGGTTTGAGCTACGAAGAGATTGCAGAAGTAATGGATTGCCCTGTAGGAACCGTACGTTCGCGTATTTTCCGAGCTCGTGAAGCGGTAGAAAAGAAAATTAAACCTCTTTTACAACGCTAGAACTTGTAATAATTATGGTGAAAATAATGGCTGATAAAGAAAAGCTTTCGGCACTCATGGATGGTGAAACGATCGATAAAGCTCTCATAGTAGATCTCGAATCTGATCAAGAAAGCATGGATACCTGGCAGAGTTACCATTTAATTGGTGATGTTATGCGTGGGGATGCGCCAGAAACTCCAGAGTGGAACATTGCTAACAGTGTTGCGGCAGCGCTTGATGATGAGCCTGCACATGGTTCAATGTCGAACCTACACCAAGTGAATGTTGAACCTACTGTTGCTCCAATTGAAGAGCAGCCTAAACCTCAGCAAGCGAAGCGTCAGCTTCCTGCATGGTTACAACAGTTTGGACAAGTTGCCGTGGCAGCGTGTGTTTCATTAGCAGTTGTATTAGGTGTTCAGCAATATGGCGGCAGCGATCCCGCAGCTCCAGAGCAGTTGCCTGTACTCCAGACGATTCCATTTGCAGGTTCTGCGGAACCAGTAAGCTTAACACGTGACTCTGTTGAGAGACCTGCATCTGAAGCTAACATGCAAGAGCAACGCAAACGCGTTCATGCATTGTTAGAAGATTATGAGCTACAACTAAGATTAAACAGTGATGCATCGCCAATGGAAGATGCACACCTAGAATCGGATATTGAATGAAGAAAATCCTGGTCAGTGCACTGACACTGTTCAGCTTGATGTCTCCAACAGCCTTTGCAGAGGAAACCACTGCAAAGGCCTTGTTACATCAAATGAACGAGGCCAGTCAGCATCTAAATTACGAACTCTCCTACATATTGATAAAGAAGAGCAGTATTGAACCTCTGCTTTATCGTCATGCAGTTAACGACGACCAACAACTTGCACACCTTGTTTATCTAAGCGGCCCTGTTCGTGAGGTTATTCGACGTGGTAATGAAGTTAGCTACATCGAACCGGGTACAGAGCCATTTACTATTCAGTCTGGCAGCATGGTTGCACCTGTCATTCCGATGATTAATCGAGATATCGATTCTCTCAACCAATACTACGATTTTGTAAAAGTTGGGCGTTCTCGTGAGGCGGGCAGTACCACGCAAGTATTACGCGTCGTGCCGAAAGACGGCCTTCGATACTCTTATGTGGTTTGGGTCGACGAGAAAACCAACCTTCCTTTGCGTGCCGATCTTTTGGATCGTGATGGCGAAGTGCTTGAGCAGTACCGCACTATCTCTTATGTCGTGAACGATAAAATTGCAGAAGCAATGGGCGGCTTGAATCAAGCTAAATTGCCGAAGGTTTTGTCATTGCCAGAAGGCTTGGTGAGTGAGACCGACTGGCAAGCCTCGTGGGTGCCAGAAGGATTTAAATCGAAAGAACTCAGCCGTTACCAAATGGCTGCGACCGAGAAAATGGTTGAAAGCCAGCTTTTCAGTGATGGATTATTTAGCTTTTCGGTTTATATCGCCGATAAAGACGAACATTCATTGAAAGGACAGCTGGTACGCCAAGGGCGAAGAACCTTGCACAGCTTAGTGATTGGCGACAAAGAAATCTCTGTGGTTGGTGATATTCCGCCAGCAACGGCCAAGCGTATCGCTCAATCCGTCACGTTCAATAAACCGGCACCAGCGCAATGATGACTGCGTTGGCAACCGTTAGCTCAGTCGAACAAAAAGGTAAGCAATATTTTGTTCAACTGAGCTGCGAACAACAAACCAGTTGCAGTAGCTGCTCATCTCAAAAAAGCTGCGGAACGGGTATTGTGACCAAGGCTGTTGGCAATAAATCCTTGTTTTGGCAGCTTAAAACCCAAAGCTTAGTTAAAGCAGGCCAGATCGTAGAAATTGGCTTTCCAGAAAAAAGCCTACTTCAGTCTGCGGCTATTGTTTATCTTATCCCGCTTTTCATGTTGATGGTTGGTGCTGGTTTTGGACAACTCTTGTTACAACCCTTACTCCAAGGGGGCGAGGGCATTGTTATCTTAACTGCAGCGCTGTTTACTGCTGGTGGTATTGGTTTGGCGAAGCGCTTAGCTAAACCAATGGAAGACAAATCCAAGCAAGAAGTTGTCTTGATTAGAATCCTAGGCAAGTCTCTCATCTAATTTATGATGCTTATTGCCCTTAAATTGGGTAGAATCTGCCAACTTGATTGAAATGCCGCCACCAATGCTGACTGTAGATTGGACGCGTTGCGGCTTTCTTATTATCCCTATTCAAAGAGTTTAGTCACACCAAGCCTATGAAGCACATTCGTAATTTTTCGATTATCGCCCACATCGACCACGGTAAGTCGACCCTTTCTGACCGCTTAATCCAAGTTTGTGGAGGGTTAAGTGAACGTGAGATGGCAGCTCAAGTCCTCGATTCTATGGATATAGAACGCGAGCGTGGTATTACAATTAAAGCGCAGAGTGTGACTTTAGATTACAAAGCTAAAGATGGTGAAACTTACCAACTTAACTTTATCGATACCCCTGGACACGTAGACTTCTCTTATGAAGTATCTCGCTCTCTAGCCGCTTGTGAAGGCGCGCTTCTTGTAGTGGATGCCGGCCAAGGTGTTGAAGCTCAAACTCTAGCAAACTGTTACACCGCGATCGAAATGGAACTGGAAGTAGTGCCAATCTTGAACAAGATTGACTTACCTGCTGCTGAACCTGAACGAGTTGCTGAAGAAATCGAAGAGATCGTTGGTATCGATGCGATGGAAGCGACGCGTTGTTCTGCAAAAACCGGTATCGGTGTTGATGACGTTCTTGAAAACATCGTAACGGCTATCCCGCCACCGGAAGGTGATCCAGAAGCGCCACTACAAGCTCTGATCATTGACTCTTGGTTCGATAACTACTTAGGCGTTGTTTCTTTGGTTCGTATCAAGAACGGTAAGCTGAAGAAGAACGACAAGATTAAAGTAATGTCGACAGACCAAGTTTGGGGTGTTGACCGTCTAGGTATCTTCACACCTAAGCAAATCGACACAACTGAGCTAAATACTGGCGAAGTTGGCTGGGTTGTTTGTGGTATTAAAGACATCCTTGGCGCACCTGTTGGTGATACGTTGACGCTTGCAAAAGGCGGCAGCACAGAACGTCTACCTGGTTTCCAAAAAGTGAAGCCTCAGGTATACGCAGGTCTATTCCCAGTATCGTCTGATGACTACGAAAACTTCCGTGACGCACTAGGCAAACTAAGCCTGAACGATGCATCACTATTTTATGAACCAGAAAGTTCAGCAGCACTTGGCTTTGGTTTCCGTTGTGGCTTCTTAGGAATGCTTCACATGGAGATCATCCAAGAGCGTTTAGAGCGTGAATACGACCTAGACCTAATCACAACGGCACCAACCGTAGTGTACGAAGTTGTAAAAACGGATGGCACAATTCTCTATGTTGATAGCCCGGCTAAACTGCCTGCTATTAATGACTTAGAAGAAATTCGTGAACCGATTGCTCGCTGTAATATTCTGGTACCTTCGGATTACCTAGGCAACGTGATCACACTGTGTGTTGAGAAGCGTGGCGTGCAAGTCGACATGGTTTATCACGGTAACCAAGTTGCTGTGACGTACGATCTTCCAATGGCTGAGGTGGTTCTAGACTTCTTCGACCGTCTGAAGTCAACGTCTCGCGGGTACGCATCATTGGATTACAACTTCCAACGTTACGAAGCATCAAACATGGTACGTGTAGATGTATTGTTGAATGGTGAAACGGTTGATGCACTGGCGATCATTACACACAAAGATATTGCCCAGTCTCGTGGTCGTCTACTGGTTGAGAAGATGAAAGAATTCATCCCTCGCCAGATGTTTGATATCGCGATTCAAGCCGCGATTGGTAACCACATTATTGCTCGTTCTACAGTGAAACAACTGCGTAAGAACGTAATCGCAAAATGTTACGGTGGTGATATCAGTCGTAAGAAGAAACTTCTTAAGAAACAAAAAGAAGGTAAGAAGCGTATGAAGCAGATCGGTAACGTTGAACTGCCTCAAGAAGCATTCTTAGCAATCCTTCATGTTGGCAAAGACTAGGTATCAATCGCACTAACTATCTGCTGAACATTACTGGTTAAAATCGTTTATTTCTTTGTTGCAAAGATTGCAATTAGGCCCACTAGTCACTGCACTTTGCGCCTCGAACTAAACGATTTTTCCTGCGTAATCTCCCCAGCATTTAGTCAGCATGATTGATACGGATTAGAAATATTAAGCAGAGTGAAAGGGTTATACTCTTTCACTTTCGTTATTTTTAAAGAAATGAAATTTAAGGGATATCAATGGCTAATACATTTTCGCTTATCTTAGTGATCGTAACTCTAGTGACTGGCATTGTATGGGCGTTGGAAAAGTTTGTGTGGGCGAAGAAGCGCCAACAAAAATTGGCTGACGTTGAAGCACAGTCGAATGGCCTAGACGCTGCAACCAGCGCAAAAGTTACGGCTCAGCCTTGGTGGGTTGAGAACAGTGTGTCCATTTTCCCTGTAATTGCATTTGTTTTGGTTTTGCGTTCATTTATTTATGAACCGTTTCAAATTCCATCTGGCTCGATGATGCCAACACTATTGGTTGGTGATTTCATCTTGGTAGAAAAGTACGCTTATGGTCTAAAAGATCCTGTATGGCGCACTCAATTGGTAGAAACAGGCAAACCAGAACGTGGTGATTCAATCGTATTCAAATACCCACCTCAGCCGAATATCGACTACATCAAGCGTGTTATTGGTATGCCGGGTGATACCATTCGCTACAGCAGCAATAAAGAAATCTGTATTCAAGCGAAGGGTGGCAGTAGCTGTAAACCAGTGAAGTTGAGTAACGTTGAAGAAAGCCAATTTATTCAAGATGGTGTGCCTCTAATTCAGTTGAATGAACAACTGGGTGACGTGGAGCACCAAATCTTAGTTAACCCATTACGCCGTGATCGTGTGCAAGCATATCAACCTCGCAATGGTGTTAACGAGTGGATCGTTCCAGAAGGCCAATACTTTGTTATGGGTGATAACCGTGACAACAGTGCTGACAGCCGTTACTGGGGCTTTGTCCCTGAAGCAAACCTTGTTGGTAAGGCCGTTGCTATTTGGATCAGCTTCGAATTCGAACGCGGTTCAGACAGTGTACTTCCAACATGGATTCCTACTGGTGTGCGTTTTAATCGCATCGGTGGGATTCACTAATCGATCACATAACACATCGAGAGAGCATGAATTCTCCAATTGATAAACTAGAGAGAAAGATTGGCTATCAGTTTAATGATGCCGATCTTATCCATTTGGCGCTGACTCACCGCAGTGCCGCAGGTAAACACAACGAACGTCTTGAGTTTCTGGGCGATTCAATTTTAAGTTTTGTTATCGCTGATGATCTTTACCACCGTTTCCCTAAGGTAAACGAAGGTGATATGAGCCGCATGCGCGCAACATTAGTACGTGGTCATACATTGGCAGAACTAGGTCGTGAATTCGAACTAGGAGATTACTTAAAATTAGGTCCAGGTGAGTTGAAGAGTGGCGGTTTCCGTCGTGATTCTATTCTAGCGGATGCGGTTGAAGCGATCATCGGCGCTGTCTATTTAGATAGTGATACCGAGGTTGTTCGCCGTATTATTTTAAGCTGGTACCAATCTCGCCTAGAGTCTATTCAGCCTGGTGTATCTCAAAAAGATCCAAAAACTCGCTTACAAGAGTTTTTACAAGGTCGAAGAAATCCCCTACCTGTCTACACAGTGACTAATATTAAAGGTGAAGCACACAACCAAGAGTTTACGGTTGAGTGTGAAGTGGCAGGTGTGGATAAACCTGTTATCGGTAAAGGCACTAGCCGCCGCAAGGCAGAACAAGCGGCTGCTGAAACAGCATTAGAGCAACTAAGCAATGTCTGATAACAATCAAGATTTCGATATCGATGCATTCTTTTCATCTGATAGCAAAAAAACGGGCCTACCGGAAAACCAACACTGTGGCTTCATCGCTATCGTGGGTCGACCAAACGTAGGTAAATCGACGCTTCTGAACCATATTTTGGGTCAGAAAATCTCGATCACATCACGTAAACCTCAGACGACACGCCACCGTATTATGGGCGTAGAAACTGAAGGCGATTACCAAGCGATCTACGTTGATACTCCTGGACTTCATATTGAAGAAAAGCGTGCAATTAACCGTTTGATGAACCGTGCGGCGAACAGCTCACTGAGCGATGTGAATCTAGTATTCTTCCTTGTTGACGGTACTCACTGGACTGACGACGATGAGATGGTACTGAATAAGCTGAGAAAAACAGATTTCCCAGTTGTCCTTTGTATTAACAAAGTAGATAACGTTCAAGACCGTACAGACGTGATGCAACATATGATGGAAGTGTCTAAGAAGATGGACTTCCTTGATGTTGTGCCAATCTCAGCGAAGCAAGGTAAGAATATCGATGTACTGCGTAAGCACGTTCGTAATTCTTTACCAAAAGCGACGCACCACTTCCCTGAAGAGTACGTAACGGATCGCTCACAGCGCTTTATGGCCTCTGAAATCATCCGTGAAAAACTGATGCGATTCACAGGCGAAGAGCTACCTTACTCAGTAACGGTTGAGATCGAGCGTTTTGATTACAACCCAGATAACGATGGTTTCCACATCAATGCTTTGATTCTTGTTGAACGTACTGGTCAGAAGAAGATGGTAATTGGTAAAGCGGGCGAGAAGATCAAAACGATTGGCCGTGAAGCTCGTATCGACATGGAAGAACTGTTCGGTCGTAAGGTTTACCTAGAGACTTGGGTTAAAGTTAAGTCTGGTTGGGCTGACGATGAGCGTGCACTTCGCTCGTTAGGCTACATCGACGATCTATAATATATTGAACGTCACTTTCTGATATTAAGAAAGTTGAATTGAATATAAATACAAGAGAGAGTGCGAACTCTCTCTTTTTGTATCCGTAAGAAGGGTAAGTGATTGAGCGAAGGGTTACAGCGATGCTTTGTGTTGCACCGTCGACCATACAGTGAGTCGAGCCTGATTCTGGACGTCTTCAGCGAAGAGTACGGTCGGGTGACGTTGATGTCTAAAGGTGCGCGGAGTAAGCGTTCTAATTTGAAAGGTGCATTGCAACCTTTTACGCCGCTACTGCTTAAGTGGTCTGGCAATGGTTCAATGAAAACGTTGCGCCAAGCTGAACCGATCAGCTTGGGGCTTCCTCTTGCCGGCATTAATCTGTATTCAGCAATGTACGTGAATGAATTAGTTGGGCGAGTGTTGATGGCCGAAGTGGCCATGCCCGCATTTTTTCATGACTATCTTCATGCCTTAACAGAACTCGCTCATAATGAGAACCCTGAGCCAGCGCTACGTCGTTTTGAATTGGCTCTACTTTCCGCTATGGGGTATGGCGTCGACTTTTTACACTGCGCGGGCACTGGCGAAGCGATTGATCCGAGCATGACTTATCGCTATCGAGAGCAGAAAGGCTTCATCGCTTCGGTGCGTCGAGATAACCTGACTTTTATGGGCGATGAACTTATCGCAATCAGTGAGCGTAGGTTTATCACTAAAGAGCAGTTAAAAGCGGCAAAACGCTTTACACGCATAGCCTTAAAGCCGTATCTTGGCGGCAAACCATTAAAAAGTAGAGAGCTATTTATGCCAACAATAGCCCTCTCTAGAGCACGGAGTATTGGAAAATGAGCTCAATCCTTTTAGGCGTTAATATCGACCATATTGCAACTCTACGTAATGCACGTGGTACTAAATATCCAGACCCAGTACACGCAGCTGAAATTGCTGAACGTGCGGGTGCTGACGGCATTACGATTCACTTGCGTGAAGATCGCCGTCATATTGTTGATCGCGATGTACGAATTCTTGCTGAGACAATCCAGACTCGCATGAACTTAGAGATGGCCGTAACGGACGAGATGGTTCAAATTGCACTCGATACTAATCCTGAGTTCGTTTGCCTGGTTCCAGAAAAGCGTGAAGAGCTGACGACGGAAGGCGGCTTGGACGTGGTTGGTCAACTTGAAAAAATCAAAGCGGCGACCGAAAAATTGTCGGCTGCTGGTATCAAAGTATCTCTGTTTATCGATGCCGATCGTGAGCAAATCGATGCTGCGAAAGCGTGTGGCGCACCGTTCATTGAACTGCACACTGGCCACTATGCTGATGCTAAAACTGAAGAAGACCAACAAGACGAGCTTAAAAAGATTGCTGCAGGTGCAAGCTACGCAGACGACCTTGGTATTACCGTCAATGCGGGTCACGGTCTGACTTACCATAACGTAGCGCCGATTGCGGCACTTCCTGAGATTTACGAGTTGAACATCGGTCACTCGATCATGGGCCGCGCAGTCTTTGATGGTTTGAATAAAGCCGTTGCAGACATGAAAGCCGTGATGGAAACAGCGCGCAACAACGCTTAGTTCTTTAACTCGGCATTCGTTTAGTTGTAAGCGTTAAGCGGTTAATCAGTAGAATCGAAAAGTTAATAGATAGAAGTTGGTAGTAGGGTAAACATGGCTGTTGTTGGATTAGGTACAGATATCGCAGAAATTGAACGTGTTGAAAAGGCATTATCACGAAGTGGTGAGGCTTTCGCTCAGCGTATTTTGACCGATTCTGAATTTGAAGTATTCCAGCAACTTAAGCAAAAAGGGCGTTACCTTGCAAAGCGTTTTGCTGCCAAAGAAGCGGCATCTAAGGCGTTGGGCACGGGGATCGCGCTGGGTGTGACCTTCCACGACTTTGAGATTTCAAACGATGAGCATGGCAAGCCAGTTCTGAGCCTGCATAAAAAAGCGCGTGAAATCGCAGAGGCGAGTGGTACAAAGTCGATTCACCTGACTATCTCTGATGAGCGCCATTATGCGGTGGCGACGGTACTACTCGAGTCGTAAATAGATTACCGTTACTTTATACCAATCGTAGTAAATAACTGTTCACCCTAGCTTGTTAAAAAACTCGATAACTTCGTTAGAATTTTTGATTGTAGAATAACTACTTATCGAAAAATCCTGCCTTGTTCTCAAGCTTTTTTCCTACGCTATTTTTGATCACTTACTTACTGTGATTGGTATTATATCTGGTGCTCTAGGCACTAGACAGAAAAAAGCAGAGCTCATGAGCTCTGCTTTTTTATTGGCTGCTAAACCGTTTAATGAATATTTGTGAGTAAGAAATATTCGCTAGGTCTTGGCTGGTTTCAAATAATGAATCGCGGTTGCTTGAACCTTATCTAATTCATCCTGAAGTTCAAAAAGCTCCGGTTCAATGTCTTCAACAGAAGTGCCTGAACGAAGTTCTTTCTCTATCGTTGCACATACCGACTTAAGCCTTGGCACCCCACTGTATGAGCTGCTGCCATGCATCTTGTGGATGATGTGTGTCAGCGCTTCAACGGGGTAGTCACTGTCTTCGATCGCTTCTTCCGCGGCTTCATAAACTTCAGGAATAAAATCTACGAGCATTTGCAGCATATCGCGTGCGAGGTCTTCTTTATTGGCGGCTTGTTTCAAAGCAGCTTGCCAATCAATGATGATGTTCTTGTGCTCGCTGGCTTCAACTTCTGAAACAGAGCTGTGGTCGATTTCAGCAGAGACCGCCGGGTGATCTGGGTCTATTTTATCAATGTGCTCAATCTCAGAGGTAGGGCTCCAATGAATAAGAACCTGTTGTAACACATGCTCTTCGATAGGCTTGGTTAGGTAGTCATCCATACCTGCTTCAAGTAGTCGGTCACGCTCTCCCATCATTGCATGCGCAGTAACAGCAATCACAGGCGTGTTTGCATTGTTCGCCAACGCCTTAATTTTTTGGCAAGCGGTCACACCGTCCATCTGCGGCATTTGAATATCCATGAAAATGACATCAAATGGAGTCTCTGTCGCTTTGTCGAGAGCTTTCTGACCACTAGTACAACTGATGACTGTCTCTACACGCTCTTTTAGCAGCGCAGTAATCAGTTTAAGGTTGGCAGGGTTGTCGTCGACCGCCAATACCGTAAGCGGTAGTTTCTCTTCTGAATGTGTTTCAATAGCGGGTGCAATCAAGGTTGGTGCTTGATTAGAGATCAGAGTTTGTAGAAGTTTCTTACGAGAGAGAGGCTTGGTGATGCATTGGACATCAACCTCTTTCATCAATTGTTCACCCAGAGCTAGCTCAGTACTCGGCGTACCAATAATTACGTTCTGAGCGATCTTCTTCGCACCAATCGCCCAACCACTCACGGTATCAAATTGATACTCTTGGTTGGCGGCTAGGTTGAGTAGAACGTAGTCATACGAGGTAGATTCGTCAGGCATAACCGAACGGTACGTTACCACCAAGCCTTCTTGGGTTAGGATCTGCTGAGTAATTGATGCCGCTTGCATGTTTGGCTCGATAAGCAGCAGTTGCTTGTCTTGCAGGCACTGAGTCTCAATTAATTCTGTCATCGGCATATCGGTAGTCGATAGTCTCAGGGTGAACCAGAAGGTGGAGCCTTGGTGAAGACGACTGGTTAGGCTGATCTCTCCGCCCATTTGGCTGACCAGTTTTTGGGTGATTACCAGACCTAAGCCTGTACCACCATAACGACGAGAGATGCTCGCATCGGCTTGGCTGAAGGCTTGGAAAAGTTGTGCTTGTTGGCGCTCTGAGATACCAATGCCCGTATCTCGAACCATAAACTGCAGCTCAATGCTGTCTTCGCTTTGTGAACGAAGTTCAACGCTGATGTCAATGTTGCCACGCTCGGTAAACTTGATCGAGTTACCCACGAGGTTAGTCAGGATCTGTTGGATACGCAGTGGATCACCAACAACGCCTGGTGGTACTTTCGGGTCGATCTTAAGCGTAAGCTCAAGACCTTTTTCATGAGCATTAGTGGCTTGAAGGTTAACCACCTCTTCTAGGCTCGCTTGGAACTCAAATGGAATGTTTTCTAGAGCGAGTTTGCCGGCTTCAAGTTTTGAGAAGTCCAAGATATCGTTGATGATGCTGAGTAGGTTGTTGGCCGAACGTTCAATGGTCTGCAGGTAATCGGTTTGGCTGTTCGATAGGTGTGTCTTGAGCATCTGACGAGTAAAGCCAATCACACCATTGAGTGGTGTTCTAAGCTCATGAGACATATTCGCCAAGAACTCGGATTTAACACGAGCGGCTTCTTGAGCTCGTTTTTTCGCAATGTCTAACTCAACGTTTTGAATCTCTAATTGCTCTAGGGTTTCACGCAGATCAGATGTTGCTTGGTCGATGCTGTGCTGCATCTCGACGTGATATTCTGATAGCGAGACCGCCATCGCGTTGATACCGTTTTTCAGTGAATCAAGCTCACCATGCATTTTGCCTTCGATACGCACATCTAAGTGGCCACGACGAATTCGATCGACCATGTTTTTCATGTGTGTGATCGGTTGGGTTACATCGTGCATCAAGCGGAAGGCAAATACCCCAGAAAGTCCAAGACCAAGGATCAGCACCAAGAAGGCAGAGAACACTTCTTGATATTGCTGCAATCGAAGTGACGACAAGTCTAACTCTATCGCAATATAACCGATCGCTTGGTTCGCTTGAGACTGGCCATTAGCTGAGTTGATGTATTGTCCCTCAGCGATGATGGGTGTCCTAAGAATCAGCGTGTTATCGAGCAGGTTCGATGAGCTTAAATGCGGAATCGGTTTATCTTTCGGATAGGTCAGGCTTTCAAAATCAGGATGGAAGTTTGACGTTACAAACAACTCATGACGTTCATCAAACACCGCAATACTGCGCACCAGCTTAGAATTTTTTCGATGAGCATAGCTAATCAGCTGACGAACAGACTCTCGACTTTCGAGCTTCATGCCAGACTCACTCGCAATCGCTAGTGGTTCAATGATGCTAGTACCAGTGTTAACCACTTGACCCTCAAGGTCTTGATAGCGGTTAAATGAGAAAAATGCACTCAATAGCAGCCCAATAATTAGGGTTGGAGCTAGAGTTAAGGTAATTACACGGGCTCTTAAGCCATATCTGGTCATGTTCTTTAATTACATCGAGGTCTGGATATGGGAAAATAACGCACACAATGGCGGTTAAGTGAACGGTAAGCTTAATCAAAGCCGTGACGTTCGACAATGATTCCAAGACAGAATAGTGAGTCCTGGATACCAATTACTTATTAAAAGATACATTAGGCACAAGCAATGGCACGTTTTTTCCAACCAAAAAAGAAAACTCAACTCGAGACCAAGCATCAATCGGTTTTGGTTGAACGAATGGATCACAATGGCGCTGGCATCGCTTATCAGAAAAACAAACCAGTTTTCATTGATGGCGCATTGCCCGGTGAGAAGGTGGTTATTCAACTTACTGAGAGCAAAAGTAAGTTTTCGCGAGCAAAACTCATCAAATTACTTCAACCGAGTGAGCTGCGTTTAAAGCCATTCTGTAAGCACTTTAATCAGTGTGGTGGCTGTCATCTTCAACATCTCGGTTACTCATCTCAGGTTGAGCATAAATCACAATCTTTGACGCACCTGATGAGCAAATACCAAACGGCTAACACCGAAGTCGCCCAACCGATTGTCGGTGATGAAACCGGTTATCGTCGTCGCGCGCGTATCAGTCTATTTGTTGATAAGAAGACACAGCAGCTTCAGTTTGGTTTCCGTAAGAAACAAAGTAAACAGATTGAAAACATCACCGACTGCGCGGTGCTTGACCCTCGCCTTAATGTATTGCTGCCAAAACTGAAAAGTTTACTGAACACTTTCAGTAGCCTTACGTCTTTAGGACATGTTGAATTGGTGTTGGGTGATACTGGCCCTGTTATGGTGCTGCGTCACCTTAAACCTTTGGTTGAAAAAGATGAGCAAGCGTTGATGACGCTCGCGAAAGAAGAAGGTGCAACGCTGTACTCGATGCCAGAAACCGATAAGTTGGTTCGTTTGGTGGGTGATTCGCCAAGCTATAGTGAAACCGGTGTAACCTTACCTTTTGAGCCAAACCACTTTATACAAGTTAACCAGAAAGTGAACCAACAGATGGTTGCTCAAGCGATTGAGTGGTTAGAGCCTCAAGCGGATGAGCGTGTGCTTGACCTGTTTTGTGGTTTAGGCAACTTCAGTCTGCCTATCGCACAACAATCGGCGTTTGTCGTTGGTGTGGAAGGCGTTGATGAAATGGTTCAACAGGCAACGGCTAATGCGGCGTTAAACCAGTTAAGCAATACGGAGTTTTACCAAGCGAACCTCGAAGAAGATTTATCTTCACAGCTTTGGGCAAAAGAGAAATTCGATAAAGTATTACTTGACCCTGCACGTGCTGGAGCGAGTGGGATCGTTGATCAAATTTCAGCGTTAGGAGCGAAGCGTGTGGTTTATGTTTCGTGTAATCCTGCTACTCTAGCGAGAGATTCTGAGAGTTTAGAAAAACAAGGCTATCAATTAGCCAAACTTGGTATGTTGGATATGTTTCCCCATACCAGTCATCTAGAATCGATGGCTCTCTTTATCAAGGCTTAGAAGCCCTTAAATAAGGCTTAAAAATGAATCACAAAGGCGCAGGGAAGCCTGCGCTGATATCAATATGAGTCGAACTAACTTGGAATCAGTTAGTCATATTGAATTGGGTATAAAACATAATAACTAGGAAGGCATGATGGTTGCGGTACGAAGCGCACATTTAAACCCAAGCGAAAAGTTTGAGCTAGAAAGTTGGATTGCGTCACTGAATCAAGACGTAAAAACCTCGAATAAACTGACCAAAGTTTATCGTCACTGTGAAGAGCTATTAAAAGATCACGAGCAAGCGTCGCTCCTGCTTTGGCGTGGACGTGAGATGATCGAAATCTTGGTTACGTTGTCGATGGACCGTGCCACTTTAATTGCAGCGCAACTTTTTCCCGTTGTTTCAAGCGGCGTTTTTGGACGCGAAGCGTTTGAAGAAAGCTACGGTAAAGAGACCGTAAAGTTAATTGATGGCGTTGAAGAAATGGCAGCTTTGGGCCAGCTCAACGTTACCCTTGAAGGCAGTGCTGCCTCGGGACAAGTAGATAACGTTCGTCGAATGTTACTGGCCATGGTCGATGATTTCCGCTGCGTCGTCATCAAGCTAGCAGAACGAATTTGCAACCTCATCGAGGTAAAAAAGGCCCCTGATGCTGTTCGCCGTGCGGCAGCAAAAGAGTGTGCTAACATCTATGCGCCTCTTGCAAACCGTTTGGGCATTGGTCAGCTAAAGTGGGAAATTGAAGATTACGCTTTCCGCTATCAACAACCAGATACCTACAAGCAGATTGCCAAACAGCTGTCAGAGCGTCGTATCGTGCGCGAACAATACATCACTGACTTTGTTGATGACCTAACATCAGAAATGAACCGTTCAAGCATCAATGCTGAAGTAAGCGGTCGTCCCAAACACATCTACAGCATCTGGCGTAAAATGCAGAAAAAGGGCTTAGAGTTTGATGAGCTTTTTGACGTGCGTGCGGTACGTATTATTGCCGACCAACTGCAAGACTGTTATGCCGGTCTAGGTGTGGTTCACACCAAATATAAACATCTTCCAAGTGAATTTGATGACTATGTGGCGAATCCTAAGCCCAATGGTTACCAATCGATTCATACCGTAGTGCTTGGCCCTGAAGGCAAGACCATCGAAATTCAGATCCGTACCAAGCAAATGCACGAAGACTCTGAGTTAGGTGTGGCTGCGCACTGGAAGTATAAAGAAGGTGCTTCTAGCGGTGTACGCAGTGGCTACGATGAGAAAATCACGTGGTTGCGTAAGCTTATCGACTGGCAAGAAGAGATGTCAGATTCTGGCGAAATGCTGGATGAAGTACGTAGCCAAGTCTTTGATGACCGAGTCTATGCCTTTACACCACGCGGTGATGTGGTCGATTTACCAATGGGTGCAACGCCGTTGGATTTTGCTTACCACATTCACTCGATGGTTGGACACCGTTGTATCGGTGCCAAAGTCGCAGGTCGAATCGTTCCGTTTACTCATAAGTTGGCGATGGGCGATCAAGTTGAGATCATTACTCAAAAAGAACCGAATCCATCACGTGATTGGTTAAATCCGACCACAGGTTTTGTTCATTCAAGTCGAGCTCGAGCAAAAATTAACGCTTGGTTCCGCGCTCAGAGTCGTGAGAAAAACCTCGAAGCTGGACGAGACATCCTAGAAGTCGAGCTAGGCAGAGTCGGCGCAACACTGAAAGATGCTGAGCAATATGCGCTGAAACGATTCAACGTCAATACACCTGATGAATTGTATGCAGGTATTGGTAGCGGCGATTTGCGTATTAACCAAGTGGTTAATCACATCAATGCTCTGGTCAATAAGCCGACGGCTGAAGAAGAAGATAAGAAAGCACTCGAGAAGTTGCTTGAGTCTGACAATAAGCCAGCACATCAGAGCCGCCCGAAAAAGGATGCTGTCGTTGTTGAAGGTGTTGATAACCTAATGACCCACTTGGCTCGTTGTTGTCAGCCTATCCCAGGTGATGTGATCAAAGGTTACATTACTCAAGGGCGTGGTATCTCAGTACACCGCAGCGATTGTGAGCAGTTAAGTGAACTTAACCTACATGCCCCTGAACGTATCATCGATACGGTGTGGGGAGATGGTTTTGTAGGCTCGTATATCTTAACACTGCGTGTAGAGGCGCTAGAACGTACCGGCTTGTTGAAAGACATAACATCCCTGTTCTTGAACGAAAAAGTCAGTGTGACGACAATGAAGAGCCGTATTGACTATAAACGTCAGCTGTCGGTGATGGATTTCGATTTGGAAGTGACCAACATTGAGATTCTGAGTCGCGTGACAAGCCGAGTAGAACAGATCAAAGATGTTATGAGCGTAAAACGCCTAGGCTAGTTTTTACGTCGTACTTGGCCTTCTAACTGTGTTAACTGCACTATACTCGCTTCATCACATAGGCAAGCTATGCTCAGAAGTCTCGTAAGTTTGTTGCCTTGTTAGAAGAGCCAATTACTTAGTAAAACAAAGATAGTCGTCATTCCCTACAGTGAGGGACGAACGTGGATAGGGAATCTCGCCAAGCGATTTGAGATCCCCAACTCGCTCATTCTTCGCTCTTGAGGATGACCGAAAAAATAGAAAGGTGAGTGGTTTTGGCTACTCACCTTTTTTAGTTTTAGAAGACGGTATAAATTTAAAAAATCAAAGACAGTGAATAGGAAGAAAACAATGAATCACCCGATTGAACAACTTGAACAGATCATGACTAAGCTGCGCGATCCTGAAGGTGGCTGTCCTTGGGATTTGAAACAAAATTTTGAAACAATTGTCCCGCATACTATCGAAGAAACCTATGAAGTAGTGGACGCGATTCACAACAAAGATTGGCCGAACCTACAAGAAGAGCTGGGTGATTTGTTGTTTCAGGTGATTTTCTACAGCCAGCTCGCGAAAGAGCAGGGACTGTTTGAGTTCTCTGATGTGGTCGATGGCATCAATGAGAAGCTAACGCGCCGCCATCCGCATGTGTTTTCTGATACCGAGTTTGCCAGTGATGACGAAATTAATGCCAACTGGGAAGCTGAAAAAGCCAAAGAGAAAGCACAGGCAGGCAAAACTCAAGAAAGTATTCTAGACTCAATACCAAACTCTCTACCTGCTCTTTCGCGTGCTACAAAAATTCAAAAGCAAGTCGCGAAATTTGGCTTTGATTGGGACTCTATTGGTCCAGTCGCCGACAAGGTTTTAGAGGAAGTTGATGAGGTGCTAGAAGAAGCGCTTCAAGTAACGCCAAACGAAGATTTAGTTGAAGAAGAACTGGGTGATTTATTGTTTGCTACCGTCAATTTAGTGCGACATTTGGGTAAAAATCCAGAAACGGCTCTCAATAAAGCCAATCTGAAATTTTCACGCCGCTTTAAAGGTGTGGAACAAAAAGTTCGTCAGCAAGATAAAATTTTGACCGACTTTTCTCTACAACAGCTTGATTCCATATGGGATGAAGTCAAAGTGGCGGAGAAAAGATCATCAAAGCTTTTATCATGAATTGATTTGAAGCAAAAAATAAAAAATAGCAGTGTGATAGATTTCACGTTGTGGCGATAAGGGGCTTCTGGTATATTTTCATCCCGTCCAGAAGTAATCCATTTCCCTCATTCAACCAATTTCAGGTTAAACATGACGACAAATTACATTTTTGTTACTGGCGGGGTTGTATCCTCTCTAGGTAAAGGTATTGCAGCAGCATCTCTTGCGGCTATTTTAGAAGCTCGTGGTCTTAAAGTGACTATGATGAAGCTTGACCCTTACATCAACGTTGATCCAGGCACAATGAGCCCGACTCAACACGGTGAAGTGTTCGTTACGGAAGATGGCGCTGAAACTGACCTTGACCTTGGTCACTACGAGCGATTCATTCGCACCAAGATGACTAAGCGTAACAACTTCACTGCAGGTCGTGTTTACTCAGACGTACTCGCTAAAGAGCGTCGCGGTGATTACCTAGGTGCAACTATTCAGGTTATCCCGCACATCACTAACTCTATCAAAGAACGTGTAATTTCTGGCGCAGCTGGCCACGATATCGCGCTTGTTGAAGTTGGTGGTACGGTTGGTGATATCGAATCTCTACCATTCATGGAAGCGATTCGTCAGCTAGCAGTAGAGCTAGGCCGTGAACGCGCAATGTTCATGCACCTTACTCTAGTGCCATACCTAGCAGCTGCGGGCGAAGTGAAAACTAAGCCAACGCAACACTCTGTAAAAGAGCTGCTGTCTATTGGTATTCAGCCAGACATTCTAGTTTGTCGTTCAGACCGCAACATTCCTTCGAACGAGCGTAAGAAAATTGCTCTGTTCTGTAATGTGCAAGAAAATGCAGTTATTTCTATGCGCGATGTTGACTCTATCTACAAGATCCCTCAGCTTATTAAAGCTCAAGGCACTGATGAACTTGTATGTAAGCGTTTCGGCATCACAGCTCCAGAAGCAGACCTGTCTGAATGGGAACAAGTAATTTACGAAGAAGCTAACCCAACGGGTGAAGTGACGATTGGTATGGTTGGTAAGTACATTGAACTACCAGACGCATACAAATCAGTAAATGAAGCGCTAAAACACGCGGGCTTGAAAAATCGCCTAAGCGTTAATATTAAATACGTAGATTCACAAGACGTTGAGTCTCGTGGCGTAGAAGTTTTAGAAGGCCTAGATGCAATCCTAGTTCCTGGTGGCTTTGGTGATCGTGGTGTTGAAGGCAAGATTCTTGCTGCTCAATACGCTCGTGAAAACAAAGTACCTTACTTAGGTATCTGTCTAGGTATGCAAGTAGCACTTATCGAGTACGCTCGTAACGTTGCGAAAATGGAAGGGGCACACTCTTCTGAATTCTGTACTGAAACTAAGTACCCAGTTGTTGGTCTTATCACTGAGTGGACTGATGGCGAAGGTAAAGTTGAAGAGCGTACAGAAACATCTGACCTTGGCGGCACAATGCGTCTTGGTTCACAGCTTTGTCACCTAGCGAAAGGGACAAAAGCTTACGAATTATACGGTAGCGCGACGATCCATGAACGTCATCGTCACCGTTACGAAGTGAACAACAATCTTCGTCCACAAATTGAAAAAGCGGGCCTAAAAGTATCGGGTCTATCTGCGGACAAGAAACTGGTTGAAGTTATCGAGAACCCGAATCATCCATGGTTCGTTGCTGCTCAATTCCACCCAGAGTTCACTTCAACACCTCGCGATGGTCACCCATTGTTTGCAGGTTTCGTTAAAGCCGCTGGCGAGTTCCAGCGCGGCGAATTAGAGAAGTAAAAAGGAATACAGGTAGCTGCGTAAGTTGTGCTGCTACCTTTAAATTTGACATTTATATATTCAACGAGAAGGAAACATTCAATGTCTAAGATCGTTAAAGTTCTAGGTCGTGAAATCATCGATTCACGTGGTAACCCAACTGTAGAAGCTGAAGTACACCTAGAAGGCGGTTTCGTAGGTATGGCTGCTGCTCCATCTGGCGCATCTACTGGTTCACGCGAAGCTCTTGAGCTACGTGACGGCGACAAATCCCGTTTCCTAGGTAAAGGTGTTCTTAAAGCTATTGAAGCTGTAAACGGCCCAATCGCTGAAGCTCTAGTAGGTTCTGACGCTAAAGCACAAGCTGACGTTGACCAAATCATGCTTGACCTAGACGGTACTGAAAACAAGTCTAAGTTCGGTGCGAACGCTATCCTAGCTGTATCTCTAGCTAACGCAAAAGCTGCTGCTGCTGCGAAAGGCATGCCTCTTTACGAGCACATTGCTGAGCTAAACGGTACTGCTGGTCAATTCTCTATGCCTCTACCAATGATGAACATCATCAACGGTGGTGAGCACGCAGATAACAACGTTGACATCCAAGAGTTCATGATCCAACCAGTTGGCGCTAAGACTCTTAAAGAAGGTCTACGTATCGGCGCTGAAGTATTCCACAACCTAGCTAAAGTTCTTAAGTCTAAAGGCTACAGCACTGCAGTTGGTGATGAAGGTGGTTTCGCTCCTAACCTTAAGTCTAACGCTGAAGCTCTAGAAGTTATCGCAGAAGCTGTTGCAGCTGCTGGTTACGAACTAGGTAAAGACGTTACTCTTGCTATGGACTGTGCAGCATCTGAGTTCTTCGACAAAGAAGCTGGTATCTACAACATGAAGGGCGAAGGTAAAACTTTCACTTCTGTAGAGTTCAACCACTACCTAGCTGAGCTAGCGAACAACTTCCCAATCGTTTCTATCGAAGATGGTCTTGACGAGTCTGATTGGGATGGCTTCAAGCACCAAACTGAACTTCTAGGCGACAAGCTTCAAATCGTTGGTGACGATCTGTTCGTTACAAACACGAAGATTCTTGCTGAAGGTATCGAGAAAGGCGTAGCTAACTCTATCCTTATCAAGTTCAACCAAA